>MHKJ01000001.1:0-9189 GCA_001818355.1 Candidatus Kerfeldbacteria bacterium RIFOXYC2_FULL_38_9
TTCAGTAATAAACAATTCGGCAAACAAGGCTTTCATAGCTGTATGCTTGCCAGCTTTCTCCGCTTTAGTAGCCGGCAAACTATTGAGGGTTTTTTGCGTATTATAAAGCATAACGTGTAAAGCCGAACCGAAAAATCTGCTTACTTTTTTACCGCCAGGAGTAAGGTTATGGCCACACATTTCTACAAAAAGCCGCAACGTATGTGCGTCGTGATTTTTTAATACTTCCAAGCTCTCAAAAATAGCCTCAGCGTCTTTGGGGCGCTGCGAAAACAAATCAATACCTGCTAATAATTCCGGTTGGTTGGCATCATAGTAAACTAAAGTGCTGGAAATAAATCTTTCTAAAGTTTCATAGGCAGTGAGCAATTCGCGATTTTTTTCGGCCATTGGTGGCAGTTCTAATTGGTATCTGCGAAATTCCAGCTCACCCAGCAAACGTTCTGTTTGTTTACGAGACAACTTCAAGGGCTGCATAGCCGCGCCTTTTGCTTCCAAAGTTACCCCATTTTGAACCTCCTTCTTGGCTAAGGCATACCAATGTTCTACAGTATCGCTGTTTTTATGATTCATGGGGTCGTACAAAGTAATGCTTGCTGGTATTTGTGCTGATTGTGAAAATTCCCAAGCTTGCAGGCTTTGGCGCAGTTTTTCGTTTTTTTTCTCCTTCAATTTTTCTGTTTGCAAGCGTTTAGCTAACCGGGCAAACAAACCAAAAACAGTGGGGCTGTGCACATCAGCAACCGCGCCATCATGAGTTTGGGCTTGAGCAATGGCTGAGGGAACTTCCGGGGTTAATTGTTGAGAACAAAAATGGGTAATAATTTGTGGATTTTGCATTTGCGGGTTCACGGCCGCATACGAATCCATAACCGTGCGCAGTTGAACGGCAAATGGAGCGGTGGTAACCACTAAACGTTCAGCAGTTTGTTGTTGTTCTGATGTCCAAACAGAAGCGGCTAATAATTCGGCACTTTGAAGCATTAAGGCTTGGTCGTTAACTTGGGTGGAAATATCAAGCCATGTTTCGTAAGCGGCGCTGTGAACAAGATATTCTGGTTCCTTGCTTCCAGAGGCAGCTAAGCCTAAAAAAGACATAGTTTTTTCCAAATCGTTAAATAGTTGCTGATTAGCTATCGCAACATTCTCCACATTTATCGCGTTTTCTAAAGAAGAGCCGCGTTCTGGTGTTGGTTGGGTACGTTCTGGGTGTGGCGGTTTTCGTTTACCTCGACCTCTATTTTCTCCTCTATTTCTAGAATTATTCATGACTAAAAACTAGCACTAAAACCAACCGCAGGCAATGTTTACAGGTACTTCTGTTCCGCCAAAAGGAAAAACTGTTTCTTGTAAAGTTTTTCCTGTCGGTGAATAAATATTCACACTGGCCTGTCTGTTTCCTTGACTGCCTAAAACAAAATAGTCGTCTTGTTTATTTTTTAAATGACAACCGGCAACAACAGCCCCTCCTTGATAAGAAGAAATAAAACCATAAAAAGATGCGCCGATTTCTTGAAAAGCTCCTTTTTTATACTGCAATCTATGCACCAAAGCCGAACCTAAAAACGGAATGGTAATAATATTGTCTTGATCTTTTTGATTATACTCCCAACTGCCCAAAACAACCCCCGGGCTGACAGCGCCGTTACCGGAAAAACCGGCGATGGCTTTGCCGTTCTGGCGATACGCAGTAACAAAATTATTAACTGTGGGCGTGCTTACCAAAAGCTCGTCTGCTCCGTCACGGTTAATATCAGCGGCAGTTAAAAATCCTCCGGCAGTGGCGGAAAAAGCCAAAAAACTTTTTTGCAGTTTTCCTTTTAAGGAAAATATTTTTAACTCCCCCGGCCGGCCGGGCCCTGGTAAAGTAGCGATTTCTTTTTTGTTGTCACCATTAAAATCACCAATAGTTAAACGTACGCCCTTGGTAAAATTTGATTCATAAGCATAAAAAGAAGAAAGCAAAACACCGGCATTGTTAAATACTTTTACCAAAGGCATTCCTTGTACCGGCGCGGTAACCACTTCCGCGCGACCATCTTGATTAAGGTTGCCGGCGGCGACATTGATACCGTTAGCGTCTTCTTTGGCATACGCCTGCCAAATAGCCGTAAATTGATGGGCCAGAGGATTATAGATACGCACCAGAGCCGTGCCTCCTTGACCCGGAACCATCACAATGTTCTCCGGCGGAATAAATTTAATTTTTTTTACTTGAGAATAACTATTATTTTGCAAATCATCTATGGCTTTAACTTTATATTGATAACTAATTCCGGGGTCTACTTTTTTATCCACGTAAACATTTTTTGTTGATTTCACCGTTGCTTTTAAAACAAAATTGTTGTCTTTTTGCAAGTTGATTTCCTTCCTTAAAATTTTATAATTTACCACGTGTTCGTTTGGCACTTTATTCCATTTGATTTTAATGCCTTGTTTGGCATCAGTTAAAATAACTTGCTTGGGGGTTTTGATAACAGTGTCCAAAATATAAATAAAAGAGGCGGGAGTGGTAGAAACGTTATTCTCGTTATCAACACTGCTCACGTAAAGATAATAAGTGCTCTCATTCCCAAAAAAATCAGCCGAATCTAAATCCGGACTAAAGGCAGTACCGGTTTGAAACTCTCCCGCGCTTTGCGGATTGGTGTTTTTGACGGTACCAAAATAAACATAATAACCGGCAATGCCATCGCTATCTTGAGGTTCGTCCCAGGAAAAATAAGGAGTTTGATCGGCCGAGCGCGCGTTATTTTCGTAGGTTATCTGTTGATCACTATTATCATAGGCCGCTATGGTTGGCGCCGGGGGGTTTTGAGCAATACTCATACCGGCTAAAGCGGCGCTGGCGTTAACGCGGCCGGTTCCGTATGAAGCAGACAAAGAAACATCGTCAGTAGTGGCCACTAAAATATCGTGTAACTGCGCAATAGTTAAAGTTGGGTCTGTTGAAAGCAAAAGCGCAAAAATACCGCTAACCACCGGCGCGGCCATAGAGGTGCCGCTCATTTTTCCATAATCAGTGGTAAAATTATGCGTGCTGTCATTGGTATATAAAGTGGAATAAATAGATTCGCCCGGCGCGGAAACATCCACACAGTCCTCGCCAAAATTAGAAAAAGAAGAAGCCTCATTGGTTTCGCCGGTTGAACCGACCCCAATAACATCTGTATAACAAGCCGGATAAAAAGGATTAAGTTCAATGCTCACGCCGTCATTGCCGGCCGCGGCCACCACTGATACTCCGCGGTCTAATGCGTAGTTTACGCCGGCTGATAAAACATTGGTGGAGCCGTATCCGCCCAAGCTCATATGAATAATGTTCGCTCCGTTATCCACGGCATACGCAATGCCATTGGCAATATCTTGATCCGTGCCGGCTCCTTCATCATCTAAAACTTGAATAGCCATCACAGAAACTGTCCAAGCCACGCCACTGCCGCCAACAGCGTTATTGCCGCGACCGGCAATAATACCGGCTACGTGAGTGCCGTGAGTTACGCCAGTATCTATACCAGCGTAATTATCATTATTCAATCCATCTGGGCCTGGATTTGGATCGCCATTATCGTCTACAAAATCATAACCGTTAACATCGTCTATATAACCGTTATCATCATCATCCACATCATTGTCCGCTATTTCTCCCGAATTAACCCACATATTATCAGCTAAATCCGGATGATCCGTGTCTACCCCCGTATCTATAACCGCCACCACTATCTCTGGGGATCCGGTTTGAGTATCCCAAGCTGAAGCCGCAGAAATACCTCCGTCTTCACTTTCACCCAAATGCCATTGTTGGGTAATTTTAGGATCGTCCGGCAGAGTGGTAATATGTCTGATTTGATTGCGTTCCACCGATTTCACTCCGAAAGTTTGAGCTAAATTATTCATTATTTCTGTCAAATCTTGACCGGGATTGATTTTCACCTCTACAAAAGTATTATCTTTAAAAGTAGTGGCTTGACTGGCTATTCCAAAATTATAAATATTTGACAACAAATAAGGAAGCAAATTGGCCTGATATTCTACAATCAGGCTATTATCAGCATATTCCGGTTGTATAACATTTTCGGCATCAACCTTGGTGGTGCTTAATGCTAAAAAAGCAACCATTCCTGTTGCCGTCAGCCCAAATTTTATTAGTAACTCAAAGCCTCTCCTCATGCTGATAAAATTATTACTCTTGTATTTTACCATTTTTTTAAACCTTTTGCAATAGCTGATTTTTTTCTGATTTTTTGCAAAAAAGAGTATAATAATTAAGTTAAATAAAAAAATAAAATGTCTTTTACTCCAGAACAAATTATCGCCCTACTAATTCAATACAAATACCTAATCCTATTTCCGGCAATTGTGTTGGAAGGGCCTATTGCCACTTTACTGGCGGGATTTTTATCTTCTTTGGGATATTTTTATTTTTTGATGATTTATCTCATAGCAATCATCGCTGATGTTTTTGGCGATGTTTTATATTATGCCTTGGGTCGTTGGGGAGGAACAAGTGTCATCAAACGCTGGGGGCGTTATTTTAAATTTACGGAAAATCGCTTAAATCAATTAGAACAACATTTTTACCAACACGCTGGCAAAACATTATTGCTGGGCAAATTAGCTCATGGCATTGGCGGAGCAATTTTGGTAGCGGCCGGAACAGCTAAAATGCCTTTGGGAAAATTCATTTGGTATAATTTTTTAGGTACTTTGCCAAAATCTTTAATTCTTTTGTTGATCGGTTATTACTTTGGCAAAACTTATGCTAAATTCAGTACTTATTTAGATTATACCGCCCTGGGCACAGCAGGGCTAACCATTTTTTTATTACTGCTTTATTTATCAATCAAGCGCCTGGCTAAAAAAACCTTATGAACAAAATTATTTTACAACAAGGCGACACTCAATCTTTTCCCGATAAATGGATAGAAACTAAAACCGGCAGAATATATTATACAAATACTAAAAAATATCCGGAAGCGTTGACTGTTGTTTTTATGCACGGCCTTTCTTCCAACCATACCACTTGGGTGCACATTGTTCATACCTTGGAAAAATTAGGATATAATACTTTAACTATTGAACTGCGCGGCCACGGCCTTTCCGACAAAAGAAAAAAGAAAGCCTGCTATCAACTGACGATGTTTGCCGACGATCTGCAAAACATCTTGCAAAAAGAAAAAATAAAGCGTTTTATCATAGTGGGCTATTCTTATGGCGGGGCTATCACTTTGGAATTTATGAAACGCCAACCAAGTGGCGTACAAGGATTGTTTTTGATTAGCACCAGCAGTATCAATCCTTTAAAAAATAAAAACCTGAGCTGGTTTAATCCTTTAGCTAAAGGATTGCTTGCCGTCTTGTCTCTATTGTTCATCTGGCAAAAAAGAAAAAGCTACCTTTATTATCGACACGGACAAGCAAAAAATTATTGGCATTCTGTTTGGCTGGGTTTAAATTCCACTCCGCTCTCCGTAAATTTTTGGATGCTGGCGCAAATGTTAAAAATTGATTTTACTGATTTGTTACCTAAAATTAACGTTCCTGCTGTATTGGTGCGTGGCCTGAATGATCCGTTTATTTCCAAAAAAGAAGCGGAAAATATGATAAAACTTTTACCAAATGGCCAACTGGAAACTTTGCGTGCTTCCGGACACTTTATTGGCACCCATTGTCAAGAAGAAATTTTACAACTTCTTTGGCAATTCTTAAAAAAATTTCCCTTAAAATGAAAATAGCTATTTTTAGTGATACTTTTCCTCCTCAAGTTAACGGAGTGGCTAATGTGGTTAAAAATTTAGCCACGCATTTGGCTAACCATGGTCATAAAATTTACGTGGTTACGGTTGCCAAAGGATTCAAAAAATTTAAGACTATCAAAAAAGAAGAAAACTACACTTTAATTAACGTTCCCTCCGTACCCGCCATGATCTATCACGGTTATCGCTTGGCTTTGCCTAATAATTGGTTGTTGCGTTATTTTAAAAAAAACATTCCCGATATCATTCATACGCACACGCCCTTTTTGGTTGGTTGGGAAGCGGTGCAGTTGGCTAAAACACTAGGCTGTCCCTTGGTGGGTACGCATCATACTTTTTACGATCAATATCTTAAACATATAAAATTGGATTTTGCTTGGACCAAAAAATGGTCTTGGAAATATACGACCAAATATTATAATCGCTGTGAGCTGGTAATCAGTCCCTCTCAATCTTTGGCGAAAACCTTACAAAATCATCAATTACAAAAACCGCTCAAAATAATTCCCAACCCCATCAATCAACTGTTTTTTCAACCACCGCCTTCGTTGTTGAGAAAAAAACAGCTAAAAAATAAATTGGGAATTACCGGAAAATCTTTGGTTTATATGGGTCGGGTAAGTTTTGAAAAAAATATTGAAAAAATAATCAAAGCTCTGCCTTTAATTAAAAATAAAATTCCCGATATCAACCTAGTTATTATCGGCGATGGCCCGGAAAAAAAACGTTTGCAAAAATTAACCAAAGACCTGGGTATGCAAAAACACATCTTGTTTACCGGTTTTCTTTATCAACAAGAACTGATAGATACTTTGCAAGCCAACGAAATTTTTGTAACCGCCAGCACCAGTGAAAATATGCCACTTTCTGTTTTAGAAGCCATGGCCGTGGGTTTGCCTGTGGTGGCGGTAAAGGCTTTGGGTATGCCGGAAATTGTGGAAGATCGACACAACGGTTTGTTAACTGATACCGACAACGAAAATGAACTGGCGGAAAAAATTTTAAAACTGCTTACTACTGAAGACCTATTAAAAAAATATGCGCTTTCTTCCGCGCAACTGGCACAAAAATACACCCAACAAAAAGCCATTTTAGAGCATGAAAAAATCTATCAACAAATTATAGATAAAAAATTATGAAAATTTGTCTCTATCTGGAATTTTTTCATTTTTTTAAGGGAATATTTTTCCGTAATATCGGCACCGGTTTACTGTCTTCTTATTATAATCAAAAAAAAATATTAACCACTTTACAAATAACTTACACGGAACGCTGGGATAAAAATTGCGATATTTTACAAATTAACACCCCTTGGCTAAATTCTTGGCGGTTAATAAAAAAGGCGAAAAAATCAAGAAAAAAAGTGATTATTTGGGCTCATGTGACAGCTGAAGATGCAAAACAGGTATTTCGTTTTACTGCTTTTTTTAATAATTTTATCAAAAAATATTTAACCCATGTTTACGGCTTGGCCGACGTAATTCTTTGTCCCAGTACTTACACCAAATCTTTACTTGAGCGGTACGGATTACCAGCAGAAAAACTAATGGTGCAATCAAACGGCGTAGACACAACAAAATTTTATCCGAATTTATTAAAGAGAAAAGAGGTGAGAGAAAAACAAAATCTTTCTAACTTAGTGGTAGGCACTGTGGGTTTGGCCATACCACGCAAGGGCATTGCGGACTTTTTAACTATAGCAAAAAATTTGCCCCAGTATACTTTTTTATGGTATGGAAAAATTTATAATCGCCTGCTGGTAAAACCTTTACCTGCAAAAATACCGGCCAACGTAAAATTTACCGGTTATGTTCCTGATGTTTTGGCGGCTTTTAACAGTTTGGATATTTTTATTTTTTTGTCCGTGGAAGAAAACCAGGGCATGGCTATTTTAGAAGCGGCGGCTATGCAACTGCCTCTGCTGGTGCGAGATTTGCCCGCCTATCAAGGATGGCTTAAGCACGGCGAAAATTGTTTTAAAGTAAAAAATGTTAAAGAGTGTCAATATTACATTAACTTATTGGCCCAGGATGAAGCTTTACGAAAAAAATTAGGACAAGCCGCGTTGTTATTGGCACAAAAAGAACAAATTAACACCCTAAAAAAACAAATGCAAAATGTTTATACTGGGTTGTTAGTCAAGACAAATCATTGAATCAAAACTACCGTTGTCATCAGCAAAACGCACACAGCCATAAGTAATATCCTGACAAACGCCTTTGCCTATGGTTTTATTTTCATCCACTAAAATACATCTGCCGGAACCACAATCACTTGCTTTATCACACGGTTTTCCTTCATAACCGCTGGGAGTATAACAAAATTTCTCACCAAAAGGACCGTGCATAAATTTGGTGCCGGGTCTGCATAGGCCGGATTTTGCCAAAGAATTAGAAAAATAAACCACCCCAAAAATCACAACTATTACTATGCCGACAATAATTAGCACAATTTTTAATTTTTTCATAAATTTATGAACTTTGTTCAGACTGTATTACAATATAGCAAAATTTTAAACAAAAGTTAAATAAAAAAAAGAAAAGGAGGTCGGGGCTTGCCACACTGCCAAGCGCTTCTGCACTTGCCCGCCGCTACCTCACTTTCCTCTTTGACCTAGACTCTACCAGAGTTTCGGCCAAATGGACCATAACAGCCCCACAACTACCATCAAACTGATGAAAAACAGAACAAACAGAAAAATATCCGTTCGCTGTCTTTTGTTCTTATCAGTTTCAATGGCATTCCTCCAATCTTCCTTTGTGAAACGAGGAAGATGGTCCATAATAACCTCCTTCAAAAAGTAGTGTTTAAAAAACGCATGAAGAAAAATTTCTTCAAAACGCTTCTCAAACAAATCAAAATACTAAAAAAATACTATTATGTCAATCATCAATTATACTTATTTTATATTTTATTAAAAATAAACAATGAAAACAAGATATTTATCTTAAATAATATGCCTAAGTTTAATTAGATATAATTATATGCTGTTTGAGTAATAAAAAAATTTGCGCTATGGTAATATACATATATGCGCATTGAAAAACTACATAGAGAGCAAGAACATGGTGACCTGGAACAACGGGTTAGAGAATATACCCGCCAAGTTCTTTTTTCGCTTACTGCTACTACATCAGAACCTGCGGCTGTTTTAACATCCGCACAAGAACACCTGCGCGCAATAACGGATAAGACCGCCGCAGACAATGATGACGCCTTCCATACAGCGCAAGCCGTTTTTATTGATGAAGTTTTAAACTTAACAGAGGCGGCAATGCGCCTGGATTCTACGCCACACATTCAGGCCTATCAAACATTTTCGCAAGCGCTGATCGCCTCTCCGGCAAGTCCACTGCCAGATCTTCCTCTTGCTCACCGTTTTGATATTTCTGCAAAAATTGATCGGTCGGTCCATTTGTCTTATCTGCAACCA
>MHKJ01000001.1:9199-25733 GCA_001818355.1 Candidatus Kerfeldbacteria bacterium RIFOXYC2_FULL_38_9
CCGCACAAAGTTTAACACACGCATGCGCCAACGAACTGCCGCAAAACAGTGAACAACTGGCACAACTAATAAAAAAATATGATGTTCCGGAGGCGCTGGCGGCCATAAATTTATTACAGCGCGTTCATGGCGGCGCTGACAACATTGATGTTGCCACTGCCTATCAAACAATAATGCGAGATATAGAAAAAACAGCAACCCATCCATTCATACAAACAGCGGCAAAATCAGCTCAATCGCCAATTGAAAATGCGCCAACACAACCCCTGCCGCAGGTTATTACTCGCCACGCTATTCCGTTTTTAGGAAAAGCCGATCCGGATCGTTTGCGCATACTGTTTAAATATATACAACAACCCGAGATGCGAGAATTTGTAGAACAACAGATACATGCCGACTTTGCAGAAATATCACTGGCGGGCAAATTGTACACATTCGATTTTCTCGCTCAAAATGATTCTCATATTTTACAACGCGTATTCCGTGTCACAGAACAAGCCGCGCTTAATAAAAATACTTTTTTTGAAAATTTTTTGCTGGGAGCCTATGATCCTTCTTTTCCGGAGCGATTATTACAAACCGCGGAAAAAATATCACCGGAATTTATGAACCGACTCAATGAGCGTTTCCAAGCTATAATTACGCAACACCTCCGCAGTTTAGAACAAGAAACGGAGCGTTTTTTTGCTCACCCGGAAGATATGACCAGTTTTAATCCGAGCCGGGTTACTCAACAAATGTATGTACAGGCCACTCAACTGTTTACGGAAATTCTTGCCTTGGCACAAACACAACAAGCAGAAACACCACAAATACAACAGCTTTTTCAAAAAGTGGAAGCCCAAGCTTTTATCTTTAAAAATATGTGCTCGGCCGCTTTTGCCGACAATCCGGATTTAACATTGCTTGATATTTCCGCGCTCAGTGTTGAAGAGTTGTCTTGGCAAGAAACAACGGCAATAAAATCACGATTACTGGCTATTGCCCAAGAAAATTTTCCTGCTATACCAAGCATCGTGGAAGGTCTCAGAGCTATCTTGTATGCTACCGATAAAAAAACAACAGAAAAAAACAGATTTATAATAGTGCGAAAAGAAAAAGAAATAATTGCTTTTTTGCGAATTGAAGATCGCGGCGCAGAACAATTTGTGGCTAGTTTTAATGTTCCTGCGGAATGGCAAAGCTCTGGCATGGGCGGAAAAACAGCTCTTTATTGTTTACAGATATTACAAGAACATCACACTGTGCGCGCCAATATGATACTGGCCGAACCAATTGCCGCGCGCTATATTGACTTGGGCTTTATTGGTTATCATCTGCGCGACGCAGGTGACACCCGCTTGATTGATATAGTAAAACAAAAAGAACCACGAGCTTACCGCTTGCCGCGTTTTCATGATTCCTTAAAAAATTTATATCAACAACAAGCAAAAAATGGCACTGACATTCAGCTCCTGATTGACCAACAAGCGCCAACTATAATTTTGCCGCCCGGTACTTCCGATCAAATCAAACAATACGAACCTATTATGGAAAAACTGCTTAACGTTCATGGGTATGAGTTAACCAGATATACCCACAATGATAACAATACAGAATATATTATCGGCTTGGAGAAGGCAGATGTTGCCACATAAAAGAAAATAAAGCTTTCTGCATGTTGGCAATGCCGGGATGGGTAATGACAAAAGTGAGCAGATTTTTTTTATAGACCGTAAGATAAGAAATTTTGTCATTATATATTTGCAGTGATGTCTCAAACGGACAGACTGTTTTTGATATCAGTTTGACTTGCGTCAATTTATCATCTATCTTTTTTACAAAATTTTTGGCGGCTGATGTATCTGGTAAAATTATTTTTTTTACTTTTCCGTGCCGTTTCCGTTCAGCCATATATCGTTCGTTTAAACGCTTGACATAGGCTTCCACAATATCCATATTAACATAAGCGAAAATTTCTCCACGCGCTTGTAATGTATCCTGCAACACTTCCTTGGCGCCCTCTTCTCCTTCGTAAAAACGCACACCGGGCTTACCGAGAGTAAGATTGTAAGTGCCGGTAAGGTGTTCAATATGCTTCTTCATATCGTGCGTTAATAATTCCATTTCTTGTTTTTTATACTCCGCCAACAAAGACAGGTGCTGAGGGTGGGTAATGCTATAAAAAACAGATCGCCCCTCTCTATTTTTTTCCACTAAATCGTGTTTTTCTAAACGCTGTAACGAATTATAGACAGTGGCGCGGCTGAAAGAAGATGCCTGTTCAATCCGACCGACATTTTGTCGACCGGTTTTGGCCAAAAATAAATAAAGCTCAATATCGCTTTTATCTAAACCGCATAAACCTAAATTTTGTTCAATAGTTGCCATATAAATCTATTATTAGTTAGATATATTATATCTTGGTAAATACCTTTATTTAATTATACATTATTCAATAATATAAGTAAAGTATAAATTAAAATTGACATATTATCAGCAGGGTTTATACTTTTTGCAAATTAAATATTAATTTTCATTATTATGAAAAATCTTTGGTTGCGTATGAAAACGGTACGCACAGTGTTAGCCCTTCTGTGTCTTACAGGGGGAATGGTTTGGGCCGGTGCTGTCAGTGCTACGGAAAAAACTCAGTGGCAACAACAAACTGTTTATTCTTCCAACTTCAATGCCGGACAGTACCTGCAAAAAGAAAAAGACAGTGCCGGCGTAATGCATGTTGTTTTTTACGAAAGTGAAACACATAAATTGTATTACACAAAATCAGCGGACGGCGGAACCACTTGGTCTGCCGCTTCGATAATCGATAGTCGTGACGGTGCCGGCGTCAAAGTGCAATTAACCGTTGATGGACAAAATAGACCGCTGGTTACTTATTTACGCCGCGGCAATAATGCGTTTGATGTTGTAGAATATGCCTATCTGGCAAACGGTACTTGGGTTAAAGCAACTGTGGCTCGTGATGATGCCGACCCTTATGCCGGCAATTCTTTAGACGCGCCAACCGTATTTGTGGATAACAATAATATTGTGCATGTATTTTATAAACCAGATCAAGGAGTGCACACCTATTTTATTGATGCCAAATTACAGGCAGATGGAACTTGGAGTAAAACCACAGTGGAAACCAACGCGGGAGTATGTACTTCTATTAGCGATTGGCAAGGCATTGATTCGGTTTATAATTCTCAAACCCAAAAAGCGCACGTCGCGTTTAAATGTACCGGCGTTGGTACTGGCACCGGTTTGTATATTGCCACGCTTAGTTCTCAAGGATGGAGCGTGAGCCGAGAAACCGCAGATTATCCAGGCGATGGACAAATTATCAGTATGATTGTAGAAAAAAACGGCACAGTCGGTATTCTGCACAATGATACAACCATTTCCTATAATCTGTATTACACCTTTTTGCCTACGGGCAGTACCGTGTGGAGCACGTCGGTCATAGCTTCTGAGGTTGCCTTAGGATATTCCGATATGGCCGTGGATGCTTTAGGAAATATTCATATCGCCTACACCGCTGATGGTGGAAAACTGTATTATATGCAAGCCACTTCAGCAGGACTGAGCTCACAACTGGTTACCTATATTGATCCGACCTTTTTGCCAAAAGTTGGTGAAGTGGGAATTGCGGTTAATGCTCAAAATATACCGGTGATTACTTTTGCTGGCGATCGGGTTGTGTATTCCGCCGTGCCCGCTGTTGCCGTCCCAGATGATAATGACCAAAAAGAAACAGATGACACCGGCAATCAAGAAAACAATGAGCAAAATAACAACAACTCGGAAGAACAAGAAACGAATAATACCGATAATCAAGAAACAGAAAATAACAACGAAGACACAAACGGTCAAGAGCTGGAAGAACAGCCGGCACCGGAATCAGAATCAGCAGAAGATACTATTTTTTCTGTAGCAACACTAAAGGTTAAGAATATTAAACAGAAAAAATTAAAAATTTCCTGGCAAGCGCTCGATGGTGCGGTCTCATACCAAGCGGTAGTATATAAAAAAATCAACAAGAAATACAAAAGTGTAAAAAAATATACAACCACCGCTACTAAAATAAAAGTTGATAAAAAATATCGTAAAAAAATCAACAAGAAATTTTATGTGCGAGTACGAGCCGTGGATGAACAGGGAAATATAAGTTTGTGGTCAAAAAGAATCAGAATTCGCTAAACAATTAAAGACTCATAAAATACCCCAAAAAATTATTGGGGTATTTTTTTAATTCTGCGTTTTTTAGAAATGTGACGATAAATATAAAGAGTGATAAAAATTAAAATAACAATGATCATCAAATCATCTACCACTTTACTGTATTTTATGACCAGTTGCCAATTTTGACGCAGGTGATAACCCAAAACAGTCAAAAAAGAATTCCACAAACCCGCGCCTAAAACAGTTAACAGTAAAAATTTCCCAAGATTCATTTTGGCCATACCGGCCGGCAAGGAAATCAAATGTCTAATAATGGGAATAAAACGACTGATAAAAATGGTAATCTGGCCGTTTTTTTGAAAAAATTTTTCCGTGGCTTTTAGTTCATCTTGATTTATTAAAAAATATCTACCGAATTTATTAACAAAAGCCTGTCCGCCATAATAACCAATATAATAAGAAATCAAAGAGCCGCTCAAACTGCCAATGGTGCTAATTAAAATCACCAGAAAAAAACTGAACTTTTTTTCTGCAATCAAAAAACCGGCAAAAGGCATAATGGCCTCGCTGGGAATTGGAAAAATCATACTCTCCAAAACCATGCCAAAAAAAACCGTGACATAACCGGTAGCCGCCATAAATTGAGTGATGTAGTTAGCGATAAAAGCAGTCAAACCCATTTATTTTTTTAATTTATAGCGTCTTTAAAATAATTGAGAAACATTTTTTCTTTTACTTTGGCCAAGGTTTGTTGAGCGACAAGTCTTGCTTTTTTCGTGCCCGCCAGTAGTATTGTCTCAACCACCTTTCTGTTTTTTTCATAATATACTCTTTTTTCTCTAATAGGCTTCAATTTTTGAATAATTATGTCAGCTAATAATGGTTTAAGTTCAGAATATTTAATGGTACCACTCTTAAATTGTTGTTTAAATTTTTTAATGACCGCCAAGTCGTCAGAAAATTGTTCCAATAATCCCAATAAATTTTTAGCGCCAAGGTCATTGGTTAATGCTCCTTTAATTTTATTTCTAATCTCGTCTGCGGTATCCGTAAAGGTGATGGCGTTGCCTAAGCTCTTGCTCATTTTGCGGCCATCCATACCGAGCACTCGTGGAAAGTCTCCGATTTTGGCCTCTGGTTCTTTCAAAGTTTCTCCGTAAATTTTGTTAAATTTTCGGACAATTTCTCGTGTTTGCTCAATCATCGGAAGCTGATCTTCACCTACCGGAACCAAATCAGCTTGAAAGGCGGTAATATCAGCCGCTTGACTGACAGGGTAACCTAAAAATCCAAAAGTGACATCGTCTTTAAATAAATCTTTCTTTTGGTTTATCTCCTCTTTGACGGTAGGATTGCGTTTAAGACGGGCAATGGTGACCAAATTAGAATAAAAGACGGTTAGTTCTGCTATTTCAGGAATAAGCGATTGGATAAAAATCGTTGATTTTTTCGGATCAATGCCCACCGCCAAATTATCCATAGCAACTTCATAAACATTTTTTCTTACTTTTTGAGGATCATTAAAATTATCTGTTAAGGCCTGCACATCGGCAATCATCACATAGGTATCATATTGATCCTGCAGAGCAACTCGATTTTTTAAAGCACCACAAAAATGTCCAATATGTAATTGGCCTGTTGGTCTATCGCCTGTCAGGATAATCTTTTTCATAAAAATAACCTTATAATCTTATGCTTTATTGATAGCTATCTAAGATTATATACAATTTTAACAAAAAAACCAAATGTTTATTGGGCGTTTTTTATCACGACATTTTTGCGCCTTACGCCTTAGAGCTTTTATTACTTTCTAATAAGCCGGCAACCAGCCAAAATAAAAGCAAACCAAAGGAGAGCGACCATAAATAATGATCAAAAAAACCGATAACCAGCAAAGCCAATAAACTTAAAATTCCCTGCAATTCTGCTTCATTTTGCCAATTGGCTTTAAAGAATAAACTAAACAAAAAGAGCAAAAAGGCCAATAAACCAAAAATACCCAGTTCAGTAAAAACGAGTAAATAAATATTGTGCACAGGCTGGTAAGCCCAACCGGGTTGTTCTTGGTGATGGTCTTGGTCTTGTCTATTTTGGTAGGCGGTATAATTACCAATAGCCACGCCAGTGATCCAATTTTTTTGTAATATTTTAAGAGCGTCTCGGGTATAATCTTGCCTTTCTTGTAAAGATTTTTGTTCCAGTCTGGTTTGCGCACTAACGCGGGTTAGAATAGTTTGCGGAAAAATTAAAGAAAGAATTACTAAAGGAAAAACTACAGCCAGCATACCTAAAGTTAAATTTTTGGGAAATATTTTTTTACTAATAAAAGTGTAACCGATTGTCAGTAATATGACTATTCCCAAAGCAAGCAGGGCTTGTCTGGCAAAAGTCAACCATAAACCCGCGGACATTATTAGCAAGGCCAAAAATAAAAAACCTTGTTGCCAATATTTTTTTTGCGTCATTAAAAGAAAAATCGCGGCTAAAATAGTGATAACCAAAAAGCCGGCTAGCATATTAGGGTGAGGCAAAGAACCGTAACTGCGCAGTATTCTGGCGGTAGCGGTTTCTACCACTTGCACTCCCAGCGTACCGGGCAGTTGTGCACTCATGCCCAACCATGGGGAAGCGAAAACCTGTTGGGTAATACCTTGATAAATCGCCAATATTCCCTGTAACACTCCGGCTATTACTAAACTTTTATTAACGATTTTAAAATTTGGTTTTAACTGAGTGATAACTAGAAAAAATAAAACGGCCTCGCTCAGTTTGATTAACCAAAATAAACCGGCCAGATGATTGGTAGAAAAATTCAAAGAAAGAAAAGCAATCAGTAAAATAAATAAAGCCAGCAAAGTTCCCAGTGTCCATATTTTTTTTTCTTTTTCATATTGCAGAATTAAATAACCGCTACTAACAAAAAGAAAAAACATCATTAAAAAATCCAAAGCATAAAGGGAAACTGTGCCGTATTCCCAAAAACTATTTTTCAGTTCTCCTGGGATAAGTATTAAACGGGTTTGCCAAGGCAAAAAAACAATAAGCGCCCCCAGTAAATAAGTGCTGATTTTTTTAAGTTTATTTTTAGACATACATTTTAATTCGTTTTGCCCATTCTTGTTGTAATTCTTGGCGGTGATCATTATCGTGAAATTTTAAAATATAATCATTTAAAACCACCCGGTTGTCAGTATTGGCTAATTGTTTGAGCCGGGTAGGCATGATTTTTTTTTGCAGTTTTTCTAAGATTTTTTCTAAATTAAGCAAATTTAATATTCTTTTTATATCTTTAAAAATAGGGTCTGGTTTAATTTTTTGATTATCAGGAATTTGATTCCATGACAAATTATGAAAAATTTGTTTCAGCCAGGAGTTTTCTTTTTGATAACGCAAGTAAAGATCTTGGGGGTCGTAAATAGGATAAAATTGAGTTGCCCAAAAAGCAAAATGAATATCTGATAATCCTATTTTATATTTTTCTAAATTGAGCTTGTTTTCTGTAAGATACAAAGAAAGACACAAAGCCTTATCCGGAGTTTGTTCGTAAGGTCGTTGACGTAATATTCTCATTAAGGCCGTGGTAAAAAAACGGGCGGTCCAAATTCTGCCCGCAGTAGTAATAATCGCCAAATCGGTATCGCTGTTTTTTTGGGCATTACCCCAAGCAACAGAATTTACCAAAAAAATAGCCTTAACTTGTGGCAGACAAGCTAAAAGTTTTAAAAAAAATCGAGCGCGTTTAATTTTCAAGTTGGCTTGATCGTATTTTTTTTTGCGTAACCTTACCAGTTTTTCTCTATCAGTAAAAAAATAAAAACCTTGTTTTTGAGAAACTTGTGGTAAAGCAATAAGGGCTTTTTGTAATTCCGTTATTTTAAATTTTGGTAAATTATCCGCTAACAGCCACTTTTCCAATTCTAACAAAGTTGGCGCAAAATCAAACATATCAAAATAAACCAGGGTTTTCAAAAGGGAATGACGCAATTTTTCCATGCAGTCATTATACCATTTTTACAAGATTTTTTTCAGATACTGACCCGTATAGCTTTTAGCGTTTTGAGCTATTTGTTCCGGAGTGCCAATAGCCAGCAATTGCCCTCCTTTATCTCCGCCTTCAGGGCCAAGATCAATAATCCAGTCTGCTGATTTAATAATATCTAAATTATGTTCAATGACCAGCACACTATTACCTTTGTCTACCAATTTTTGTAAAACATGCAATAAGCGCTTAACGTCTTCAAAATGCAAACCGGTAGTTGGTTCGTCTAAAATGTATAAAGTTTTGCCAGTGGCTCTGCGGGACAGTTCGGTGGCCAGTTTCACTCTTTGCGCTTCGCCGCCAGACAAAGTAGTGGCATTTTGCCCCAAACGAATGTACCCTAAGCCCACTTCCCGCAAAGTATCCAGTTTATTTTTGATGTTGGGTATATTGGCAAAAAACTGCCAAGATTCATCCACGGTCATATGCAACACATCAGCAATGGTTTTTCCTTTGTAATGAATTTCCAATGCCTGTTTGTTATAGCGCTTGCCATGACATTCGTCGCACTCCACATACACATCAGGTAAAAAATGCATTTCGATTTTAATTACTCCGTCTCCTTGACAAACTTCACAGCGCCCACCTTTCACATTAAAAGAAAAACGGCCGGCCTTATAACCGCGCATTTTGGCTTCTGGAATCTGGGTGAATAAATCGCGAATATAGGTAAATAAACCGGTATAAGTGGCCGCATTAGAACGCGGCGTGCGGCCAATTGGCGATTGGTCAATATCGATAATTTTGTCAATATTTTTAATGCCATAAATAGCTTGATGTTTTCCCGGGTTGTCTTTACTGTTGAAAAAATGTTGGCTTAAAGCGCGGGCGAGAATCTCTGTAACCAGGGTGGACTTGCCAGAACCGGAAACACCGGTAACGCAAGTGAGCGTACCCAAAGGAATAATCACGTTAAGATTTTTTAAATTAAATTCCTGAGCGCCGATAATTTCCAGAGTTTTTCCATTACCGTTCCGTCGCTTTTTAGGAAGATCTATTTTTTCTTTGTGCGCCAAATATCTGCCGGTCAAAGATTTATGATTTTTTTTGATTTGTAAAGGAGTGCCTTCGGCTACTATTTCCCCGCCGCTTTTACCGGCGCCTGGACCAATATCCAAAACATGATCGGCCGCTAAAATAGTTTCTTCATCATGCTCCACCACAATCACGGTGTTGCCTAAATCGCGTAATCTTTTTAAGGTAGTAATCAACTTAGCGTTGTCTTTTTGATGAAGGCCAATAGAGGGCTCGTCTAAAACATATAATACTCCCACCAAAGAAGAACCGATTTGAGTGGCTAAACGAATGCGTTGGGCCTCGCCACCGGAAAGGGTGCAGGCAGAACGATCCAGAGTAAGATAAGACAAACCAACATCTTCCAAAAAAGTTAAACGCGCCAGTATTTCTTTTAAAATTTGTTTGGCAATACTTTGTTCTTTTTTATTTAAAGTCAGTTTAGAAAAAAAATTTTTACCGGTCGTAATATTCATAACTGAAATTTCAGCAATGTTTTGTTTGGCAATAGTTACGGCCAAAGCCTCGGGTTTTAGGCGTTTTCCTTGGCAAACCGGACACTGAAAAATACGCATGTAACGCTCAATTTCCGCCCGCATGTATTCTGATTCGGTTTCCTTATAACGGCGAGTTAGATTGGGAATAACACCTTCGTAAGTGGTAAAAAATTGTTGCACTTTTCCGCGTCGTCCTTCTCCGGCATTCACGTCATACTCATCCGACCCTGTTCCATAAAGAACTTTTTGCAGATTTTCTTTAGCAAGATCTTTAACAGGAGTGAGGCTGGAAAATCCGTTTTTTTTCGCCATAGCTTCCACAATACGCATCATCCAAGTTTGATTAGAAGAAGTGCGAGACCAAGGTCGAATAGCTCCTTCGGCAATACTTAAACGTTTATTGGGAATAATCAGCTCTTCGTCAACTTCCAATTTAGTACCCAAGCCGGTGCAAGCCGGACAAGCACCATGAGGAGAGTTAAAAGAAAAATTACGAGGCTCGATTTCTTCTAAGTTTACATCACAGTCATTACAAGAAAAGTGTTCGGAAAGCAAAAGGTCTTTTTCTGTTTGGGAATTATGAATAATAATCAATCCTTCGGCCAGTTCTAAACCCGCCTCAATTGATTCGTGTAAACGTTGTTTTGCTAAAAGCTTATCAACCGTCAAGCGATCTATCACAATATCTAAATCATGTTTCTTGTTTTTGTCCAAATTAAGATTTAGAGCCTCGTCAATAGAATAAAGTAGTCCATCCACGCGCAGTCTAATATATCCGGCTTTGCGCGCTTCATTTATGATACTGCGATGTTCTCCTTTTTTGCCCCTGATCATCGGAGCTATTACCATAATTTTAGTACCATTTTCAAAAAGCAAAACTTTTTTTACCATTTGCTCCACGCTTTGTTTTTCGATCACTTGTCCACATTTGGGGCAATGAGGAATGCCAATACGAGCAAAAAGCAAGCGTAAATAATCGTGAATTTCCGTCACCGTGCCTACGGTGGAACGGGGGTTGTGAGAAGCGGTTTTTTGATCAATGGAAATGGCCGGAGATAACCCGTCTATTTGATCAACGTCCGGTTTATCCATTAAACCTAAAAATTGCCGCGCGTAAGCGGAAAGAGATTCCACATAACGTCTTTGGCCTTCGGCATAAATAGTATCAAAAGCCAAGGAAGATTTGCCTGAACCAGAAAGCCCGGTAAAAACTACCAGTTTATTGCGCGGGATATTAACGGAAATATTTTTTAAATTATGCACTCGCGCTCCTTTTATTTTTATTTCTTCAGCCATATTCTTAATAAGTAATTTTTTATGAACAGTAGCTTATTTTACACGGAGTTTGTTCTTGCGTCAAGAGCTCTTTGGTGATTTTTTGTGCCTATTGGTAAAGTTACGATAATCTGCTAAGTGATGTTATAATGCCCGCATGACCAAGGCGCAAAGATTAATAAAAAAAGCCAGCCAATTGCCGGTTAAACCAGGAGTTTATCAATTTTTTGATCAAGAGCAAAAACTGTTATATATTGGCAAAGCTGTTAATTTAAGAGCCCGCGTGTGCAGTTATTTTCGTGCTGGCACTAATTTGGCTAATGCCAAAAAAATAATGGTCAGCAAAATTGCGGATATCATTTTTACCATAGTTGACACACCAACCGAGGCCTTGCTGTTGGAAACCACTTTAATAAAAAAACACAAACCGTTTTTTAACGTGGTGATGAAAGATGATAAAAATTTCCAATATATTCATATCACTCCGGATATTTATCCGCGTTTGGTAACAGTAAGAAAAATCAATCATCAAAAAAATGCAGGAAAATTTTTTGGTCCTTATACTTCCGGCACAGCTGTGTGGCATACTTTGCGTTTATTAAAAAATATTTTTCGCTATTGTGATTTTCCGCCGACACAAAAAAAAGGAAAAATAATTTTTCCGCAACGTCCGTGTTTGGATTATCAATTACATAAATGTGTCGGCCCTTGCGCTCAGGCCATTACAGCTCGTGCGTATCAACTTATTTTTCAACAAATTGAACGTTTTTTAAAAGGAGATTTTCAACCAATTTATCAGCACCTCAAAAAACAGATGCAGGTCGCTTCCCGTAAACAACAATATGAACAAGCGGCTAACTTAAGAAATCAATTGCGTGCCATTGAATCTTTAATGGCCGAACAAAAAGTAGTGGCCACTAACAGGGAAAATGCGGACTATTTTTCTTTAAGTTGTAATGCTTTTCAAGCGGCGGTCAATTTATTTTCCGTGCGGCAAGGCAAAATTATCAAACAGGATATTTTTTTATTGCAACACACTAAAAATCAAACCGATCAAGAAATTATCAACTCCTTTTGTGACCAGTATTATGCCCAAGCTCCTCATCGACCAATCAAAAAAGTTTTAAGCACTCAGATTAGAAGAGGACGCAATCGTCGTTTACTGGCGATGGGCATGGCTAATGCTACAGTTGCTTTACAAAAATATCAATTAAATTTACAAAAAAAAGAACGTCAGGCCGCGCAAGGACTTGGGGAATTAGCCCAGGCTTTAAATTTTCCAACGGCCAATTTTCACCGGATAGAAATTTATGACATTTCTCATCTGGCCGGTAAACACAGTGTCGGTTCAATGGTGGTTTTTGAAAACGGGTTACCCCAAGTAACGGCTTATCGAAAATTTAAAATAAAACAAAATTTAGGCAACAACGATTTTGCTTCTTTACAAGAGATTTTAAAGCGACGATTACAACATTTAATCAAAAACGATCCGCTGTGGCCGCGTCCAGATTTGTTAATTATTGATGGTGGCAAGGGGCAGTTATCCTCAGTGAGGCATGTTTTGAAAATTTTAAAATTAAATATACCAGTCCTGGCATTAGCAAAAAAAGAAGAGGAAATTTTTGTGCCGGCTAAAACATTGTCGATAAAATTAAAAAAAGATTCCGCCGGATATTATTTAATTCAAAGAATGCGGGACGAAGCCCATCGTTTTGCCATTGGTTTTTATCGCCGGCAACATTTAAAAAATTTAACCGCTTCTTATTTTTCCCATTGAGACAACTGAGCGGGAATGTCCTCTAAAAATCGTGAGGGAGGGTTGACTTGAATATTGCCATAGCGAGTTCTTTTTTGGGCTAACACTAGATATACTTTTTCGATAGCGCGGGTTAAGGCAACATAAAATAAACGTCGTTCTTCTTCCATTTCAGCAGGATTGATTAAAGAACGAGCATGCGGAAAAAGTCCTTCTTCCATTCCCACTACAAAAACCACGGGAAATTCCAGGCCCTTGGCGGCATGAACGGTCATGAGTTTTATCACGTTGTCATTTTCATTTACTTCATCCTGATCTGAAACCAAGGCCACATCTTCCAAAAAAGCCTGCAAGCCCTCTTCGCCGCGCAGATTTTTATATTTTTCCGTAACGGTTTTAAGTTCGGCGATATTTTCCAGCCTCGCCTCGCCTTGTTCGCGGCTTTCACTGTTATTCAGCAAAAATTCTTTATAGCCGGTTTCTTTTAAAACCAGCTCTAGTATTTGAGTGGGATTGAGTTTTGCGGCTTGAGAGTGAAGGTGTTTTAACACAGCTACAAATTGATAAAAAGATTTCAAGCGCGCATTTTGAATATCCGGAATGTCGTGTTGTCCTGCGGTTAATACGGAAAAATCGCGTTGTTTGGCGAATTGTTCAATTTTAAACCAAGTACGATCGCCAATGCCGCGCGGCGGCAAATTAACAATGCGTTCCAAAGCTACCCAATCAGAAAGATTAAAAATCACCTGCAGATAGGCAATCATGTCTTTAATTTCCCGACGTTCATAAAAACGCATGCCGCCGATAATTTTATAAGGAATTTGAAATTTTAATAACACCTCTTCAATAGCGCGAGATTGAGCATTGGTGCGGTACATGACCACGTATTTGGAAAAATCAGTATGTTTTTTGGTGGCAAAAATTTTTTGGGCAAGCGATTGCTCTCCTTGGCTTTGTGCTTGTTTTTTCCAACCCATAACGCGATCTAAAATACTCTCTCCCTCTAAAATCGCGGCTTCTTCCGGGTCAACTTGAGCATATTCTTCATCATAGGTTATTTCTTCCGGTGATTTTTGTTTTTTATTGATGGCGGTGGAAGCTGGCCCGGTTTGGAAAATTTGTTCCAAAATAAACTGCGCCTCTGCTTTTTCATCTTCCACTTCGGCGATCATAATTGGTTCTCCGGTGACGTTTTCGGTCCATAGTTTTTTTTCTTTTTGATTTTTGTTTTTAGCGATAATGGCATTGGAAACATCCAAAATGGTTTTAGTGGAACGATAATTTTGCTCTAGCAAAATAGTTTGCGCTTTTGGATAATCTTTTTCAAAATCTAAAATATTGCGAATATCCGCCATGCGCCAAGAATAAATAGACTGGGAATCATCGCCTACCACGCAAATATTTTGATGCGTTTGCGCCAACTGAGAAACCAACTGATATTGCGCTTTGTTGGTGTCTTGGTATTCGTCTACTAAAATATGTTGCCAAAGTTCTTGATATTTTTTTAAAACAAGAGGATTTTGGGTAAATAATTCCACGGTTTTCATGATTAAATCGTCAAAATCCAAAGCGTTGTTTTTTCTAAGCTCTGTTTGATAAGGTAGATATACTTTGGCGGCTATTTCACTGAGAGAGTCAGCCACTGTATCCATAAACTGATCGGCGTTAAGCAACTGATTTTTGGCGCAAGAAATTTTCCAATGGACGGCGCGCGGAGAAATTTGTTTGGTATCGTAGCCCAGGTCTTTCATGACTTTTTTTAAAATAGCCAGCTGTGCCGTGTCATCATAGATTACAAAATTGGGTTTATATCCCAAAGTTTTTATTTCTTTACGTAAAAGTCTGGCACAAATGGAATGAAAAGTGCCCATGGTGGGCGGATGCTCTATTTGCTGGCCGAGAATTTTTTGCATACGTGCCTGCATGTTTTGACTGGCTTTATTGGTAAAAGTGACAGCCAAAATGTTCCAGGGTTTTACTCCCGCCTCTACGATTAAATAAGCAATCCGGTGAATTAAGGTGCGAGTTTTGCCCGAGCCCGCACCAGCCAAAATTAAAACCGGGCCACTGCTTACTTTAACGGCTTTTTGTTGTTCTGGATTTAAACCCTTTAAAATCAGATCACTTTTTTTGATAATATTTTTTGCCATGCCATCCAGCAGTGTAGCAGATTTTTTTATTCTGCACTATTCTTTTTCAATTCCGCTTGGCCGATGGTTATTGTGGTGCCGTGTCAAAAGCTGAAACTAATTGAATTGTTTGTGCTGTAACACTGCCATCTGAATTTGAGCTACCATTCACCATAACAGTTTCTCCTACTTGCACATCGCTTATTGAACCAGAAGTCGATTTTTGCACTGTGGTTGCATCAGAATAATAAATTGTTTTTGAACCGCCTTCTTGCAATTTAACCACCACGCTTCTTCCGTCTACAGAAAGCACCTCGCCACGAGTCATGCCGCCAAAACCAGCCGGCCCATTCCCTCGATTTGTCGAACCGTTTATATTACCCATGCCTCGTGGTCCTTGGCTTGGATCCATTTGAAAAAAATCCGGAACTGTAATTTGTGATTTTTGATAGTACACGCCCCAGTAAAAACCGCCGCCGCCAAAAAGAATGGCCACGATAATGAAACTGATGATAACATTTTTTTTCATATAAATAAATTTATCTTATTAGTTAGTTTAGAAATTTTAAACTTCTGCTTTATTCAAAACGCAGTGCGTCAATAGGGTTTAATTTAGACGCACGATACGCTGGATAATACCCAAACACCACACCGATACACATCGAAACACCAAAAGCCAAAGCAACAGAAGAAAAAGATACTTGCGTAGTAATACTTGCAAATTGAGTCATGGCTTTTGACGCAAGCCAACCCACCACAATACCGCCAATACCGCCAACAACGGTTAATAACACCGCTTCTAATAAAAATTGTCGGTTAATATCTCGCGCCAATGCACCTATTGCTTTACGCAAACCAATTTCCCGTGTACGTTCTGTAACTGTAGTAAGCATCATATTCATAATGCCAATACCGCCAACAATAAGTGAAATACCGGCGATCGCCGCAAGTAATGTGGTAAAAACAGTCGTAATGCTTGATGCAGTAGAAACAAGATCAGCTTGAGTCATAACAGTAAAGTCTGCGGAATCAGCACTGGCAATTCCATGTGCTGTTAATAATACAGTTGTAACATCAGCTTGCACTTGTTCCATTGCTTCGGCACTTTCTGCCTGAACGGTAATATTGCTCACTGTTTTACTGGTTGAGCCCGGCCGAAAACCTCGTGATAAATATTGTTGCGCACTTGAAAGCGGAACATAAATCATGTCATCGGTATTATTGATTCCGCTACCACCCTTGCTTTCAGCAACTCCAACAATTTTAAATGTCACGTTATTCATACGAATAGTGTTTCCCACAACATCTACTTCTTCTCCAAATAAATCTTCACTCGTGGTTGCACCCAAAACAGCCACTTTTGAAGTACTGCTCACTTGCTGATCGGTAATAAATGAACCATCAACAATGGTAATACTATGCACCTGAGCATACGCACTAGTCACACCCGTAATTTGCGTATTCGTATTTGTACCAGTTGCAGTTACCTGGCTTCGTGTTGAATATTCCGCTGAAACAGCGGTAATATTTAATACACCAGCTGTTATCGCTTCCGCATCTTCTTTGGTAAGTGTTTGAGCACTCCCGCGCGCCATGCTCACGCCACCGCTTTGGCTACTGCTGGGCATGCCTGGATTAACATAAATTAAATTTGAACCCG
>MHKJ01000001.1:25780-27180 GCA_001818355.1 Candidatus Kerfeldbacteria bacterium RIFOXYC2_FULL_38_9
TTCAAGGTTAATAATACGTTTATCAGTATTCTGCACATCTTTCACGATGTTTCCATCACGAATGTAAATAATACGCTCCGCATATTCTGCGACACCTTGTTCATGAGTAATAAGCACTATCGTTTTCCCCTGTTTATTCAATTGCTGAAATGTTCCAAGCACAATATTTCCTGTTTTGGTATCCAAATTTCCTGTGGGCTCATCAGCAAGAATCAACACGGGGTTATTCACCAAAGCGCGCGCGATGGCAACACGTTGCATTTGTCCTCCTGATAATTGGTTTGAAAGATGCAAAAATTTACTTTTATCCAAACCAGCGTGCTCTAATGCTTTTTGTGCTCGTTTTTCACGTTCTGCTTCAGGAACATCCCCATAAAATAATGGCAACATCACATTTCGCAACACTGTGGCGCGTGGTAATAAATTGAATGATTGAAATACAAACCCAATTTTTTGTTGTCGAATTTTTGCCAACTCATCATCACTTAATTTCGACACGTCTTGATTATCTAGTTTATATATTCCACTGGTTGGCGAATCTAAAGCACCCAAAATATGCATGAGTGTTGATTTTCCAGAACCTGAAGGACCCATAATGGCTACAAATTCACCATTTTTAATGGTAAACGAAACACCTTTCAATACCTCTGTTTCACCAGCGCCACCAGCATTATATATTTTTTTAATATCACGACATGCAATCATACAATAGTATTATAACGCACATAAATTAAAAACCTGGTCCACCGCCTGCAGGCATATCACCACCACTCATACCATCTAAAATATTGCTGGAAGAATTAGTTGATTTTGAAGAAGATGAGTTTCTTGCGTTGCTGGCGCTGGTTGTTTTTGTAATAACATTTTCACCCTCTGTTAAACCACTTTTTATTTCTGTACTGGTGTCATTGGTCAAACCCGTGGTCACTGTTTTTTTCTGCACGGTATTTGAACTATCCAAAACCTGTACGTACGAGCTTAAAAATTGAGTGTCTGTTTTTACAGCTGAACTCGGTACATAAAGTGTATTATTGCTCATATCAGTCACAACAGAAGCACTCGCGCTCATACCTGGTTTCATGCGCTCATCTTGCGTATCCATTTTCAATGTGACTGTATATGTAACCACTCCTGAATTGACTGTTCCCGCCGAATCAATCGCGGCCACAGAACCGCTTACTGTTAAATCAGTAATCGCATCAAAGGTAAATGTCGCTTTATCACCAATTGCTATATTTGGAATATCGACTTCGTTTAAAGAAATAGTAACCACTTTTTCCGGAGTTGCTATGGTAGCTACAGAAGCGGCTTGGCTCACACTATCACCAGCTTTTACAGCAATGTCTGTTATTTTGCCATCAAAAGGCGCTGTGATAATCGTATTATCGTAACTGTCTTGC
>MHKJ01000002.1 GCA_001818355.1 Candidatus Kerfeldbacteria bacterium RIFOXYC2_FULL_38_9
TAAACGCCCCCAACTTTAGTCGTTCTTTAATGGTTTTTGCTTTTACTTTATTTACCATAGCCATTGGTTTTACCTTGCCTTTTTTGCTTAATTCGGAAAAAAAAGTAAAACAATTATTAGCTTTCTTTTTTGCCGCTTATTTACTGGTAACTATTTTTGGTCTTTATCAATTTATCGGAGATTATCTTGGCCTGCCTCAAGCTCTTACTGGTTTGCGCGATCTTTACGTTAAAGATGTTTTAGGCTTTCCCCGCGTGCAATCCACCGCCTTAGAGCCTCTTTATTTTGCCAACTATCTTTTAGTGCCACTGTCTATTTTGTTGTCTTTATTTTTAAATAAAGAAAAAACATATTCTTCTTTATTTACCTTTGGTTTATTAGTTTTAGGAGTAGTTAATTTACTGTTAACGGTGGCGCGCGGTGGTTATATTGCTTTTGCGGTTTCATTTTTACTTATTGTGTTATATTATTTTTTAGAGTTAAAATTGATCACCTGGAGAAATGTCGGCATTGCTTTCGTGTCTTTTTTAGTAGCCGGTGGAATTTTAGTGAAAATGGTTGGCTTGGAAACAGTTTCTCAGGATTTTTTAGGACACGTTAGCAATCTTTTTGGCGGCGCTTCTTATAATGAACGTGTGGAAATGTTTACAATAGCATATCAGGCTTGGCAAGATCACCCCATCATAGGTATTGGAGCGGGTAGTTTTGGCCCCTATGAAGCCGCTCATCCTAATTATATGCGGGAAGTAGAGGGGTGGAGAATAGTGAACAATGAATATTTAGAACTTTTGGCTGAAAACGGTATTGTCGGTTTGGTGTTAATTATGATTGTTTTTATTATTGTGCTTTTGCGTTCAATAAAAGCCCTAAAAGAAACTTCTTCTGATTTTATCCGCACTGTTTTACTGGGCGCCTTAGCCGGATTTATCGGTATTCTGGTGCAATATAATACTTTTTCCGTGTTGTACATTATGCACATTTGGTTTACCGTTGGGTTTTTAATCGCTTTACAGAATTTGGCTTTAAAGAACGCCTCTTATGATTCCTCTCATTTTTAGTTTTATTTTTGCTTTAGTTGTGGCCTTGGTTTTTTGGCACAATAGAATTTGGGCGTTATCTTTGGTTTTGTTTTTTCTTCCCAGCTATTTAGTGCGTTTTCATTTTTTAGAAATTCCTTTTACCATGCTGGAAAGCGGAATTTTATCTTTATTTTTTATGTTTCTTTTGCAAGAAATATTTTTTAGAAAAGAAAATAAACAAGCAACACTTTTTTCTTTTAAAAAACATCCTTATCTTGTTATAGGTCTTAGTATGTTTATATTGACGGGTATTTTTGGTCTTTTAACCACACCTAACCTGTCAGCCGGATTGGGTATTTTTAAAGCTTATCTTATTGAGCCTTTGTTGTTTTTTGTGGTTTTGGTAAAAAGCGTAAAAACCTCAAAAGATTGGCATTGGCTTTTGGGCGCTTTAGGCTCAATAGCTATCCTCACTGCTGTCATAACCATTGGTCAATATTTTTTAGGCTGGGGCATTCCCGCCAGTTGGCATGATCTGCCCGGGCGCAGAGCTACGGCTTTTTATGGTTATCCTAATGCAGTGGGATTATTTTTGGCGCCGATTTGTGCTTTTTTTATAGGAACCTTGCCTTTTTGGGCTCAGTTTAAAAAATTACAACGTTGGTTTGTGCTATCAGTTATCATTTTAACTTTAGTGGCAATTTTTTTGTCTCATGCCGAAGGAGCATTGGTGGCTTTAGGAATATCTGTTGTAGTTGTGGTATTTTTTACCAAGTGGCGTTGGTTAGTCATAGGAATTTCTACGATAATTTTGATACTGGCTTTAATTTTGCCTTTTACCAGAGAAATTTTATTTTTTCAAGATGTTTCCGGACAAGTACGCCTGGCTCTTTGGCAGGGCACTTTCCACTTATTAAAAGCACAGCCTATTTTTGGCGCTGGCTTGGGAGGATTTCCCCAAACTTATGATTTATATCGTCTGCCTGCTCACGTAGAGCTTTTATTGTATCCTCATAATATTTTTTTGGATTTTTGGGTAGAGCTGGGAATAATAGGGCTGGGGTTGTTTTTGATGGTTTTAGGATTGATCTTTTTTTGGTTAATAAAAAAAATATTAAAAAATCAGCAACAGCATTTTTTATTGCCGCTATTGGGAGTTTTTGTTTGTGTGGTAATTTACGGCTTGGTAGATGTGCCTTATTTTAAAAATGATTTAGCCGTACTTTTTTGGACATGGCTCGGTCTGGTTGTATTAAGTAAAAAATGAGGTATACTATATTAACCCATGTTTAATTTTCAAAGCAAAAAAATATTTTTATCTGGTTTTCTAGGGTTTTTGTTATTGGTTTTGGCAGTGCCCAACCAAGTACAAGCCGAAGATTTAACCGACGCCATACCGCTTAAAACCATAGAGTTGAATAATTATTTTATACAAGATATTTCTCCGGAAATTCAAACCAGTTCATTGTTGCCTAAAGAATTTATTTTTCAAACTGAAAAAATTAAGGCCGATTTTGATTTTAACGCTTTTGGCGTGCTCTGGGAAGATAATTTAAAAGATTCTCAGTCGGTTGCTATTTCCGTAGAATTATTTTTGCGTGGTTCAAGTTTGGGTATTTTTAAGTTAGAAAATTTAGAAGAGATTGTCAGTGAAAATCAGGGGTTGGTAAAACACAGCACTAATCCCAATACTGTGGCTCAAGCTGATGAGTTTGTGGTTTTTATAAAAATTGATGAACCAACATTTCAGGCAGTAATCAATAAAGCAGAACTTGTTTATTATGATACGCGTTCTTCATTAACACAAAATGAAAAAATCATGGTGGCTGACACTGCTAACAATGAAGAAGTGGTGAAGGAGTCTGAGGTACCGGCGGTCTATTCTAACACACCAAAAAAACCGCAAAATAAATTATCCATTATTTCCCGGCAAGAATGGGAAGCGGATGAAAGTCTTACTTTAAAAAAAGACGGCAGTTTATCGTGGGCGCCGGAATATAAAAAACTGAAAGCCTTTATTATTCACCATACAGCCAGCACTGATGGAGGAGATAACCCGGCCGCCTCGGTGCGGGCCATTTATGAATGGCATGCGCGAGTTTTACATTGGGGAGACATTGGTTACAATTTTATTATTGATAAAAACGGCAATATTTATAAAGGACGCAAAGGAGAAGTGGCTGATGGACAGGCCGTGGTAGGTGGTCACACTTTTAACAGTATTACCGATAAAAATTACAACGAAGGATCGGTGGGTATTGCTCTGTTGGGATGTTATCAAAATGATAAAAAAGGCAGTTGTAGCACCCCAAACAGTATGACTCCTGCTATGCGCAAGTCTTTAACTAATTTAATAGCCGTGCTGGCGGTTGATGCTGGTTTTGATCCCAATTCCCGCACTACCTTATTAGGCACTTCTACCCAGCGCCTTGTTGGTCATCGCGATCTTGATTCTACGCTTTGTCCCGGCAACACCATTTGGAATGATTTGCCTGCATTACGTCAAGAGGTTGCTGAAAAATTTAAAGAGCTATCGGTTGCTCCTTTTGAGGCGCATATTGAAAAAGCTCAACTAGACCGGGCCGAAGTGACCACGGATTTGCAAATAGAAGCAGGAAAGGTTCATCAGGCAGTTGTGGTTTATAAAAATAACGGTCGCAAAGCTTGGAAACAAGAAGATCTTTATTTAAAAGTTTATGATGAAAGTGGCCATAATCGTACAGACTTAGGGCTTAAGGCTTGGTCGGATATTTATGGAAAATTTTATATGAACGAATCTGAAGTGGCGCCCGGACAAACAGCTACCTTCACTTTTTCTTTAAAATCGCCAACTATTTCCGGAACTATAAAATTAGTAACAAAATTATTTGTCAGAAAAAATAAAGTTGCCAACTCCAATGGTTATTTAGAGTTGCAATTCGTGCATTCTTATTTAGGACAAACTCTGACTAACAATTTTCCTTTAGCCATGTTCCAAAAAGACACCAAACAATTAAGTGTTTCTTATCAAAATATTGGTGATAAAAAATGGGGTAAAAATGTTGCTTTGTATCTTAACGGCAGAATGGTTGGTAAGTTTGCTCAAAGTGTTCTGCCCGGAGAAACTGCTACTATAACCTTTCCTTTTACTGCCCCTAAGAAACAACAAGAACCTCAACGTTTAGTGTTTATGCTCAAGCGTCAAAACATTGCTCTGGCCGGTACGCGCGCCGTACACTTAATAAGTGTGCGTTAAAATTATAATTTTCCTTCACCTAAAGGATTGTAACCAGCATCAACTTCTTCTTTATCTGTATAACCATCAGCATCAGTATCAATATCTAAAGGATCAGTGCGGTGATCTGTTTCTTGGCTAGCAGTCAGTCCATCCCCATCAACATCCGGATCGCCATTATCTTTGGGGTTTTCTTGAGGAACAACCACGTCTTCATTAGTCAAATTTTCTTCTGTTACGCTACTTTCATCATCATTGACATCATCTTCATATTTGATAATGGGCATGGTTTCTAAATCGCTTGGTTGATCTTTTGAGTTTATTAAAAGACTTGGTATCACACTGTCCAAAGTAACCGCTGTACTGGGTGCTACAATATTAAATTGTTGATTATGATTTTTCAACTCCAAAGACACTTGCACGGTATTTTTTTGGTTGACAGTTAAGAAGTTCGCTTGAAATTGTAATTTATAAATTTGAAAATCATTTTTACCAACCCAGATATTGCCGGTAAAAGTATTTAAGCTATCTAAATTGTTAGAACTGTTGATAATTTGTTTGAGATAGGGGTTATTGGTTTCAGTTGTTACCAAAAGAGGTTTAATTTCTTGAAAAAAAGACTCGGCCACCTCTTTGTCAAACGTGATAGGGTACTCATTGGTGATAACGCCTTGAATGTTTTCCGTGTTGACTTTTTTTTGCAGTTGTAAAAAAGGATGTTGTTCAAAGCTGTTTTTGATTTGTGTCAGTAATTCTTGATTTTGATCAGCGGTGGCGGGCACTGCTTGATTAGCGGACAAATTAGGAACTAATTGTTTTAAACTTTCTTCGTCAATTTTTAACCATTGGTTTTCTATGGCCGCAAAATCAATCATATCTAATAACAAAGGACTTTCTTTTAATTCTACATAAGAGACATTATCTACATTTCTTACTTCTAAATTAAAATGTTGTTGAAACATAGTCAAATCAACATTTGCTTGAGATTTGGCATCAGTATTGGTGTTGTCTACTTGGCCATCGGCTGTCAGGATAATAGTTTGGGCGTCACTTTCATCATCCGGAGAAGAAATATTCAGCTTTAAGTTAAAAGCATAGCTTTGCAGAGTAGATAAATTTCTCACAACATTTTTAGTAACTCTTTGAGGAGAATTTTGGTAAGCATAAAAAGCAAAAGCCACGCCACTTAAAATAGCCAAACCTAAAATGGTGATTAAAATCACCATTAACATTTTGGTGCTTTTTTTCATCCCCTCTTTTATTACTACTTTTTTAGGTGATGGCGGTATGGTTGTTGGAGCAGGTTGATTTTTTGGTTGGATTAAAGAAAGAGACAAAAAAGCCGCTTCTACATCCTGAATGTGCCAACCGTTTTGCACCAAGGTATTTTTGATTTTGGTGTCTGTTAAGCCTTGTTGTCTTTGTTTTTTTATGTAATTCTCTAAATTAGGATTTTTCATAAAAAGAAAATAATAATCTTATTTTAAAGATAGCACATATTTTCACTTTGCTTAAATTTTGCTGGGTACTGACTTTGGTGGTAATTCATATTTGTTTTTTGAGAGAAAAGTATAACAAGACGGCTAAACAAATTAGAATCGCCCAACTAATCAAGAAATATTCAAGATCGTCGCGTGTATTTAAATAACCAATAATTGGTGCGAGTGCAACATAAGGCAATGTCCGTAAAAATGAGGCAACGGACAAAACTGTCGCGCGTTGATCTTCTGGTGCTCGGTTGTTTAGAATTTCACTCATAAATGTATAAAGAACACACTCTCCGGCATAGAGTGTAAATATAACGATACAGCCCCATACACCAATGTCCGCTAGTGATAATAACAAACTCGCGGTTGCACCAACCGAGATGAGTGTAACTACGTGCTTTTCGTTCATTTTTTCTGCGTACTTATGCATAAGGGCTAAAATCCCCACAGTGATGAGGCTACTTGTTGCTATCACAAGAGAACCCCAAAATGGATCAAAATGAAAGCGGTCAAGCAAAATTAGTTTTAATAATCCCCATCCTGTAGTATAAAAAAGTCCTTGCACGGTAATTATTATTGGTATATACAGCAATAATTTCGGTGCACGAAATTGTGCGAAGCCCGTTTTGATGCTGGCTAAGTGCTCTTTGAGTTCCACTGAAAACTTTTTTGCTCGCTTTTCAATTCGGGTATCTTTGATTGACCAAATTAATAATGTGGAACTTATGAATGCTAGACCTGTTAAAATCCAAGGAATGCGGGGATTGATCGAGTACAACCATCCTCCAGTTACAACTGCAAATAATGAGCCCACAAGAGCAACTTGAGAGCCGCGTGTCACTAATTTTCGCCAATTGACAGATGAGCGGTCAAAATTAAGTTTTCCAAAGAACAACGCTTCATCAGCGCCAGATACAAATGAAATGCCGATCATCATAATTGTTTGTCCTACAAAAAAGGGAATAAAACTACTACCGAAAGCTTGTATCAATAGACCGCTTCCGGCAAGCACTTGCCCTAGTTTGACCATTTTGTCGCGTCCGAATCTATCAGCCATAGCGCCAGACGGAACCTCTGCAACAAGACCAATCGCGAACGCAAGCCCGTCAAGAAGCCCGACTTGTTGATCGGTTATAAATATACGGTAAAAATAAACCCAGATTGCACCTACAAACCAAAGACTTGTGAATAGTTTATACGTGAGATATTTTGTTGAAAGCCGGTGTTGATTATTAGTAATTGTTTGGTTCATAACTATTTAAAAAGCTCAATTACTAGCAACCCCTACTCTTTAACAAATTTGGAATGGTGGACCCGAGGAGGATCGAACTCCTCACCTCCGCAGTGCAAATGCGGCGCTCTACCAGATGAGCTACGGGCCCTGATAAATTATTTGCTTACGCATTTTATCCGGGAATAAATAACAAGTCAAGAAGCCAATAAAAAAAGCCAAACATGATCATAAATCCCATCAGAATACAGATAACGCCTAGTATTTTATAAAAAGTCCAAGTGCCACCCCCACCCAATTTTTCTTCGGCCCAAGCCACGCGACCAAAGGCCTTAATAAAGGCATTAGTTTTCCAAATAAAAAGAAAACCAACGACAATCAAAATTAAAGAAATAACATATTTCATAATTACAAGATAGCACGCCACTACAAAAAACGCGAGCATTTAGCCCGCGTTTTTTAGTTAGCAGTTAATTGTTGTTAACGCCTTTGGTCTTGAATTTTTTCCATTTAGTGTATGCAGAACAACCGGTGCTGTTACAAGCCTTGACTCGGAATTGATAACGAGTGGCTTTTTTTAATTTTTTTACCGCTTTTTTCTTAAGAGTAATGTTGTTATAGTTTTTCCAATTTTTTTGTTTTTTTATCTTATATTTACGCAATTGCACTTTATAAGTATCCACGGTGGAATTTAAAGGTTTGTACCAAGTTAAGAGAGCACTATGAGCTTTTATTTTTTTTGTCTTTAGTTGGCGGGGTTTGTTGGGTTTTTCTAAAGGAGCAACGTCGTCTTCTGTGGTGGTTGTTCTTCCTACTGCCACGGCGGCAAATTTAGTGAGATGGGTGGTATGAATCCGCATGATATTGCCATCAGTTTCTGCCATTACTCCTTGAGCCAGAAACATGTTTACGTCTTCTTGCTGAAAACTGGGGGTCAACTCCTCGGTTTCGGCATTATTGAGTTTTAGGTTTTCATCCAAAGGTATCTCAATAATTGCCGGTCTTTCTAACAAAGTAACTTCAGTGCTGTTGCCATCCCAAACTTTTACATCATAAGAAACACCTTCTTGCACAATTCCGCCAGAACCAACTTCAATATTGGGGTTGGGAATTAACTGCACAGTGATTTCTCCATCAAAACCGGCGGCATAAGGAGGTAATTGAGCTCGCGCTCCGGCATCATTACCTACAATACAACTTTCGGAAACATCACAAGTAACTTGCGAGGTAGAGGGCATTTCTACTGCGGTATCTGTGAGAGTGTCAAAATTAAGATCCACGTTTTCGGAGCCGACAACAACTTCTTCTTGGTGGATTGCTATTTTATTATCCGCGTTTACTCCAGACACCACTGCTTGCCAGGTGCCTTCTGTAAGACCGGCATTGTAATTGTTATTAGCATCAACACTGGTTTCTACTAAACCACCGGTCTCTGAATAGAATTCCACTTTCGCATTTTTAATTTCTGAATTTATTTCTCCGGATACTGTTGTGTCAGGATTGCGAAAGCCGGCATCAGCAAGATCTACCGCGCCTCCTTCCACAGAAAAATCCATAATTTCAGGAGCAATTCCCGTTCCGCCCTCGGGATCATTGCCAAAATAGGCGCGGAAATTACCATCGGGTAAACCTTGGTTAAACTCGCCGGCAGAATCGGTTTTAGCAACTAAGCTGATAATATCTTCTGGGTTAACAGAGGTGTTGTTAGCTGTGGCTTGCTCTTGTAAATATTCTGCATTACTTAACACCACCCGCGCTTCTGCTACGGGATTGCCATCAGCATCTAAAATTTTACCATTCACACTTCCGCCATCAACAACAGCTACCGGTACTTCAACATCATCAACAACTTGGTCGGCGGTTACTTCAACAGCTTGGTCGCTAACCACGCCGGTTAAAGCATCAGTGGATAGAGCGTCAATTTTGGGCATTACTTTCCAATTGCCCGGACCCACATTCAAGCTAAAAGATCCATCATCCTGAACGTCTGTTTCTTCATAAGAACCATTTTCCATATTTAAAGCCACCACGGAATTATCTGTGCCTAAAGTGCTGGCAGTGAGATTTTCACCGGTGGTATTTTTTATAATATTGCCATTGATAGTACCTTCGTTGGTGTTAGTGGTAATATTTTGCGTATTATTGCCATGTAAAGTAATGTTGATATCTTCATCTTGAAATATTGTTGTATCTTTTTGAGTTACTAAATTCAAAGTGGCATTTTCTCCTTCTGTTCCATATAAAGATACGGAATAATTACCATCAGGATCTACTGCTCCATAAAATTTTTCATCTCCGGTATTTACCACTACTGCCGCGGGCAGGTCTGTTATTTTAACATCACTCCCATCTACCACGCTACCACTGAGAGTAATATTGGTTTGCACTGCTTGTAATTCCAAATCCGTCATACTTTCTTCTGAGGCAACTTTGGTATAGGCGGTTTTTCTGGCAAGATATTGGTTATTGTCTATCTCTACCGTGTAAGTGCCGGGAGCAATATTTTGGAAATTAAAAGAACCGTCGTTTTGAGTGTTGGTGGACACGGCAATGCCAAAATCTAAATTAGTGGCAGTAATTAAAACATTAGCCCTGTTTTCTGTAGTTTCCGTTCCATTTTGATCAATTGTGATAATACTGGCCGTGCCAGAAAGAGAGGAAGAATTGCGTGTGGCCTGCACAGTTCCCCAATCATAAGTTCCGGGGTCTGCACCCACAATAAAACGTGCCTCCGGGTCAAAACTTTGTCCGGACAGTTGATTGTGTTGAGCGTTTAATTTATAAATTCCCGGCAAAAGATACAAGCTGGCTATGCCGGTTTCACCGTTTACTTTAGCAAAAGTACTAACCGGGCCATATTTGGTATAGCCTATTAAATAGACATCGCCGTTAAAACTATTTTCCGTTAATATATCGCCATTTTCATCAACCGGTTTTACAGTTACCAGTTGTTGGCTGGGTACCACTTGAAAAGTAAGATCAACAGATTCTGCTGTATCATTGTCAGCAAAAGTGACTTCTTGAGCCGGACTGATATTCACCCAAGGATAGCGAGTGGGGTTTTGTTCACTTAAGTTGCGACTGGCTTTTACTACCCAGCGACCGCCGGTAACATAAAGAGCGCCCACACCATTGGTCATGGATCCGGAAGACTGAGTATGAGTAACTCCACCAACCGGAGCGGCGCCAACATCCACGTATTGGACAGGTTCGCCATCAATAGTGGTAACAGTTACATTGATGGTTTTGGTAGTAGCGATAAGTTCAAAATCAATGGCGCGCACACTATCGCCGATAGTATAATTAAAATGATTTTCTTCGTTGGTTGGTGACATATAACCGGTGGGCACGGTAAATTCCACAGCTAAAGATTCTCCGTTTGCCTCATTTTCATCAAGGCTGAGAGAATACACTCCGTTGATATCGGTGGTAGCAGTGGCGTGCACGCTGGCGTTGCCATTGTGAATTTCCACGGCAATACCACTGGCCGGTGAACTATTCGGATAAGTGATTGTGCCATTGGCAATTTCGACACTAGCCGCTTGCACAGACCAGCCGCCAGTTAAGCCTAAAAACACAAAAAGAACCGCACTCATCATTTTAAGAAACAGATGATGTTGGTTTTCAAGTTTTCCTCCAAACATATTTTTTTATTAATTATTTTGGCAATATAAAATTGCGTTATCTATATAATAACAATTCAGTTATATTTGGCAAATATAAAACTTTAATTATCAAAATTTAATATGACACCTGATTTTTAGCGATTGATTGTGGGCGCTGTAGGATTCGAACCTATGACCTTCTCGGTGTAAACGAGACGCTCTAACCAGCTGAGCTAAGCGCCCTTGATTTTAGGGTGGGTGTATTCTAACAAAACAAAAGAAAATGTCTAGACTGAGTATGGTTTTTTATGCCCTCACCATGAATTGAACATGGATCTTAAGCTTCGGAGGCCTATGTTCTATCCTTTGAACTATGAGGACATGCATTTAAGTTCCACTCTGGTGTGTCTATTGTATCAAGTCCGAACCTATTTCCAAAATCGGTAATGTGGCACGCGCGGAGCGCGTGGTGATTTGAAACTAAATCGTATACTCTACGAAAGTCCAGCCACCGCCTCGTTTCACTCGGCAACCCCAAGTATTTGGGCAGTGTGGCGGGGCTTCAATTCGGACTCGGTTTTGCGAAAACTATTTTTTGGGGATTGGATTTTCGCAAAACTGAGACTAATTTGTTTTTGGATTTTGTCCGCGCGGAGGTGGTGTCTGGGGAGGAATCCGCGCGAGCTTCTGGATTTTTTTGTTGGCGAAAAAACTTCATCAAGATACAACCAAAATTTTTTTAAACAGCAGTTGCAAAAAATTGTTTTGTTGTTTCCCGACCAACCTTAAATCCAGCTTGGGTATTAGTTAATTCAACATAGCCCTTTTTGGGTTGTAACCCTGTTGATTGAAAAAATCTTTTTTTGACTTCTTCGGTAAATTTAAAATTATCAATGTTTGGAGTAATTATTAGATGTTCCTCTAGCCAGACTTGTAGTTCTTCGGGTTCGAGTTGTCTCAATTGGTCTTTAAAAACAGATTTATCTTTTAGAAAATCAACAATTTTGTCTTTTTCTGCTTCGGACACCAAAATCATAAAGGGCATTTTTTGCAAATCAATACTAAAGCCTGGAGATTCATCTGTATCACCAGAATAATTTTCATCAAAAATATGTCTGCCGTCCAAATCTACAAATTGTCTCCTGTTTAAAAGTTGATTTTCGCTGAAAATCAAAACCATATCTGCTTTAATTTTTGAATAACTTTTTATTTGTTCTTCACTAGTAGAAAAATTACCATAGATTGAATCTGTATTGAAACAAATATCATGAGTTTCTTTTTGTTCCAGTTCTGGACGATCTGGATGTGCGTGAGTTCTCTTTTTCGTTTTGTGTTTTTTCTCCTGTTCAATTACAGAACTCAAATCACCGCGTTCTAAAATTTGGTACATCATAGCGGTTGGTGTCGCATGAGTAAGTAGTCGGCCAGAAGAAATTGCCTCTGCTTCTTGAATTTGACCAAAATAATAATCTTTATATTCTTCTATACTAACCCCAACTACTTCTCCAGCTTTTTTAATTTGACTATTAAAACTTTTCATTGCTTGCAAAAATTCTTTAGTTATTGACCAATTTTCTCGTTCGTGTGTAATCGGAACAGACCCACCATGTGGATTAGGTTCTGTAAACAGTCTTCGTATTTTATTTTTTAATTCTTCTATTTTGCCCTCTAAATCACTTGTTGCCGATGTAAATTCTTTTTCTCTTTTGAATGAATACTCGGTTGAATCTAAAATATCTTTATAATTTTTAATAGAATATGAAATCTGGTTAAGATGCCACGATAATTCGCCCTGACATCTATCTTTAATAGATTCTACAAATTGCGCTAGTTCATCTAAATTTTCTAAATTCTCTCTTGCGCGAGAGTGAGAATCCAGTCCCTCTTGCAATGTTTGAGTGGCAGATTCTATATTTTGATAATTTGCAAAGCAAAATTTTCTTAATAAATCAGCTAGTTTTCTGTCTGGCTTCAAGGAATCTTCCTTGGCCGATTCAATCGTTTGCGTAATTGCATAAATATTTTTTTCTATTTCAGCTCTCGCAATTTTTTTAGCAAGTTGTTGAGCAGATTTAATTTTACGTTCATGCTCTGATTTTTTCCAAACCAGAGAAAGTATTTTTTTAGTTGTTCCAAATTCATTTTGATAATCATTTAATCGTTCTTCTTTTTGCGTTAGTCGTGCTAATTCTTCAGGCGAAAGTTTAGAAAGTAAAGCTTGATATGGATTTTCAGATTCGTAAACTTCGGCAAATAAAAGTATTTGATTTGTATGATTATCAAAATTAAATTCACCAACCCTATCAATCTCAGCCAACTGATTTTTTACTTCCAGTGTTTGTAAAAGCGTCACCTTCTTTTTTGTCAATTCTATTTCTTCCGAAAGTTCTTGACTTGCCGTTTCTGTTTCGTGAACAAGTCTTTGGGCAACATCTGGATGTCGGATTGTATCAATACTGGGCACGTATTCTCCAAGTCTGTCGATCAGTTCTTTTTCCGGTTCTTTTTCTGCAACTTCAAAAGGGCTAACTTCACTACTTGCAGGCCGTTCAATTTTATGTTGTTTTTTAGACATTTTTAAAGAGGAGTATACTATTTGTGCGCATTTTTGAGTTTTTATCAATCATTTCCGTCCACTCCTTGGTTGGTTCTCAACCGCTAAGTTCCATTCTGGTGCCCAAGGCGGGATTTGAACCCGCAAGGCTAAAAGCCACACGCCCCTCAAGCGTGCGCGTATACCAATTCCGCCACCTGGGCTTAGAAAAGGCGCAAAGCGCGCCCTTTTATTTTTTCACCAATGTTTCTTTTAAGCGTTTTGTATATTCACGCAAAAAATATAGTTTAGCATGACGCACCTTGGCAATTTTTACCACTTCGATTTTAGCAATCATAGGAGAGGCCAGGGGAAATATTTTTTCCACCATTACCCCAAAAGATTTTTTCATGACAGTTACGGTTTTGGTTACCGGAGTTTTTCCGTTTAAGGCCAAAATAATTCCTTGAAAAATTTGGATACGCTCTTTATCTCCTTCTTTGTCGCCTTTTTTAGCTTCTTCTTTGATTTTTTGGTGAATGCGAATGGTCATGCCTGGTCGCAGGCTTTGGATAGTAGCCTCTTCAGCAGCCAACGCCTCTTCTTCTGCTTGACGCTTAGCTTCTGCTTCCTGTTCTTTGATTTTTTCCTCGTCTGCTACCGGCGCGACAATCGGTTCTTCTTCTTTTTTGGTGTCTGGTTTGTCTGTTGTTTGTTTTTCAACTTCCGGTTTTGGTTCTTTTTCTTCTGACATAAATTCAAAATTATTCAAATTTTAAAGCTTTGATAGTGTACAAGAATTATGAACCGCCGTCAAGAGCTTAAAAAAACTTCAAATTCTTTAGGAGTATTAGCTTGAAAAATCATTTTTTGACCATGGGTCGGATGAGCAAAGGAAAGCCGGTAAGCGTGTAAAAAAAGCCTGGGATATTCTTTTTTATTTTGGTATTTTTTAGAAAAATAAAGAGAATCACCAACTAAAGGGTGGTCAATAGCGGCTAAATGAGCGCGAATTTGGTGGGTACGTCCGGTTTTGATTGTCACTTTTAGCTCACTGTAACGTCGGTTTTTTTCTTTCAAAACTTCATACTCGGTCCATGCTTCTTTGCCCTTGCAATTTTCCGGACGGGCGGCCATTTTTCCGCCTCGAGTTTTGGAATGAGCGATTCTAAACTTAATCACCCCGGTTTTTTGTGGCAAAATTCCATGGACGATCGCCCGATATTCTTTTTGGGTTAGGCGTTGCATAAACTGTTCTTTTAAACCAACAAAAGCTTGCTGATTTTTTGCCACCACCATCACTCCGGACACTTCTTTATCTAAACGGTGAACCAAGCCCGGTCTTATTGGATTTTCTCCTACGTTTTTTATCAAGGGATATTTTTTTAGCAAAAAATCTACCAAAGTAATTTCATCTGGCTTGTTTCCCAAATGTACCGCCAACCCTCTTGGTTTCTCTAAAACTAAAACATCCTCATCTTCAAAAATTGTAGCAAATGTTTCCAGGGGCATGTTTCAAAATTAGTCTTCTTGATTTTTTGGCGGCAAAGGTTTATCGTGTTGGGTTTTTTGTTTGATAAACTCAAAAGCCTCTTGAGCTGAATCTACAATGTGAAAAAAGTTTATATCTGTTTCTTTAATGGTGCCCAGATTATGCAACATTTGTTCTTCAATAAATTCATAGAGTTTTCCCCAATACGCTTTGCCTACTAAAACAAAAGGTACGGGTTGCATTTTATGAGTTTGCATTAAAGTTAAAACTTCAAAAACTTCATCAACAGTGCCGTAGCCCCCGGGAAAGGCCACAAACGCCTGCGAAGGAGAGGTGAGCATCACTTTTCTGGTGAAAAAGAAATGAAAACCCATGCCATGGCGCACATATTTATTGATGCGTTGTTCAAAGGGCAGTTGGATGTTCAAACCGATAGATTCTCCGTCAGCTTCAAAAGCCCCTTTGTTGGCCGCCTCCATAATACCAGGGCCGCCGCCGGTGATAATAGAGAAATTCGCTTTAGCCAGTAAGCCGGCCAACTCTTCGGCAATTAAATAATATTTGCTATCAGGCTTTAAACGTGCGGAGCCAAAAATAGTAATATCAGCGGTAATTTTTGATAAAAAATCATAACCTTCCACAAATTCAGACATGATTTTAAATATTCTCCAAGTGGCTTTGCCGGAACGGAATTCCGTCGGGTTGATTACTTCTCCGCGTAGTTGTGCGCGATGATCTTGATCTTCTATGAAGTTTTTTGGTTTTTTATGCGTTGAGGCTGGTATCATGGTCATAATTTAAAATAGTTATTTTTCTTTTTTTAATTGTAGCATATTAAACGCTAAAAGAATAAATTAGAAAGGCAAGAAGAATAATATTAAATTTTTTGGCTAACTTTAAAGAAAAAAATAGTTTCTTGGGTTGACAAAATTAAAAATTGCGCTATAATATTTTGGTTAAATTTTCATTGATTTAACATTCTCTAAAAAAGGAAATTAAAATGGTTAAATAATTAAAATATTTATTATGAAAAAGTTAGGAGGTATTATCAGTTTAGTTTTCTTAAGTGTTTTCTTAAGTTTTCAGCCTTTTGTTGCTGTAGCAATTTCCCCAAGCTCTTTTATTAAACCTGCGTATTGTGGAAAAAATTGTCTACTGACTACCAATGCTGATGTTGCTATGGAAGGAGAAAATGGCAGCACAGACGGTGGGTGGTATGATTTAGGAGATGAATATTCTTATGATTTAAACAACCGGGGTGATGTTAATGGTGATGGTAAAACAGATTTAGTAATGGCAGCACCGGGATATGGAGCAGATGATAAAGGAAAAATTTATATTTATTACGGCCCATTAACTTCCAACACCACCACTAAACCAGATGCTGTTATTTTAGGAGAAGCCGATGATGATCGAGCCGGCACTGCTATCGCGGTTGGAGACACAAACCAAGATGGTTATGATGATGTGATGATTGGCGCTCCTTTTCATGATTATAACGGGACATTTTTAAATGGTGCGGTTTATATTGTTTATGGTCCAATTGACGGAGAACACCACTTGTCTTCTGCGGACGTAGTTTTATACGGTGAGAACGGAGCAGTGGTTGATGATGGTACTGCTGGTGATATGTTTGGTCTGGCTGTTAAAAGTGCGGATTTTAATAAAGATGGTTATTTGGATTTAGTGGCCAGCGCCCCTCGTCATCAGCAAGGAGTTGTTTATATTTTTTATGGTCCTATTATAAACACACAGAGCGTTATCGAAGCAGATGAAACCATTTCTGAAACTAGAATTGGTGAAAATTTTAACGAGGTATGGAATAATTTTGGTATAACCTTAACTGTAGGAGATGCCAATGGAGATACAATTCCGGATGTTGGTGCTACCGAGTATTATTCGGACGCTGACGGATTATTTTTTGGAAGTAGTGTTTTGTTTAACGGTCCTTTTAGTGGAAAAAAAACCACCATAGACGCCGATAGTATGTTTATGGCCGGTGAGCATAATGATGGCACTTATTTTTCTACAAGTATTTTAGAGATTATCAATGATATTAACGGTGACGGCATTAACGATGTTGCTGTAGGAGAAGATCAAGATGATAGGCACAGTCCTTATGTTTTTTCCGATTACGGCAAAACGTATATTTTTTATGGCCCATTACCAAACGCGGTGAGTGACAAAGAGGCAAATGTTATTATTACCGGGGAACAATTTCAATCTGGGTTCGGAGACGCTATTGAAGGCGCCGGCGATCTTAATCAAGACGGTTATAATGATTTGTTGGTTAGCGCTACTTATTTAGATACTAATGCTGGTGAAAATGTTGGTGGTGTTTATGTTATTCACGGTCCTCTAAAACCAGGATTTTATGGAGCACGTTTTTTAAGCAGTAAAATTATTATGGGTACAGTTGACCATAATGGTATTGGTAAAAGGCTAGCCAGTATGACAGATTTAAATAACGATCAGCATATTGATATTGTTACTTCTACACCTTGGTATCCTTATTTTGGAGATGATATTAGCAAAGGAGCGGCTTATCTATTTTTTACAGATAACAGTTGGTAATCTTAATAATGATCATAATTTAAAAACTCGTCCAAAATGACGAGTTTTTGTTAATGGGCGATACTGGACTCGAACCAGTGACCCCTTGCGTGTCGTGCAAGTGCTCTAACCAACTGAGCTAATCGCCCCCATGTGGGCACATCAGGATTTGAACCTGAGACCGCCGAGATATAAGCTCGGAGCTCTAACCAACTGAGCTATGTGCCCATTTTATTCACCTTTTAAGAGCCGATGTATTTTTGCTTTTTTCTGCCCTTTTGTCAATTCACTAAAAAGCAAAGTCCAGTTGCCAAAATGCCAGGTAGAAAACAAGACCACGCTCACGACTGTTACCAAAAAAACCGTTACCAGCAAGAGTACATTATAAATATAGTAAGCGGTAACTGCCGAAAAAATCGCAGAAAACATAATTCCTAAAGGCAAAGTAACCACCACGCTTACCAACACATCAAAAATATTGATTAGGAAAAAAGTAATAAACATCATAAAAGCCAGCTCTAAAGAAATGCCGATGTTTTTACTGAAAATATTCCAGGCTCGATGAAAAGCTTTTCCTAAAGTAAGATTTTCTAACACTAAAGCGTTAACGGCATATTTAGTTACTAAACTGACCACAATAGTTATTATCACTAAAAATAAAAACAACAACAAAGACAAAACCAGTCTGAAATTAGTAGCGGGTAGAAAAAATAAAGGCAAAGCGGAAAGCAGTAGCAATCCATAGGCAACACCCCTGCCCAACATATTTGCTTCTAAAACCGGTAAAATATGATGTTCACTGGTTTTAATAGCTTGTTCCAAGCTGTATTTTTTCCGGTTATTTATTTTGCTTTTTGTTGGATCAAAAGCTTCAATTAAGCCTATTTGGGAAATCATGATAATGCCAATTAAAAAAGCGACGCAGGTAATTAAAGCAATAATCATTAAAATGGGTGTCGGACTGCTTATAAACAAATGCCATCCTTCTCCCAAACGATCCATTTGCCAAAATTGCGGTTGAAAGGGGCTGTTGTTGCTACCCAATAAAGCAGACTGAGTAAAAAACAGTTCTAAGTCTATTCCTTTACCACCCCAGAAAAGCACAAAAAAACCAAAAATCCATAAAGACTTGTGGGTTTTAGTTATTTCCCAAGATTGTCTAAAAATTTTTTTATATAATTTCATAGCCTCTCTTTTTTTATTTTAATTTTTTTCAAAAAATTTTCTAAGCAGTCGCTGTTTTTGGTTCTTCCTCAAACAAAGCTTCAAACTCGGCTCGTTCTATAGTTTCTACTTCTAACAATTTTTTCGCAATAGCAGTTAGTTTGTCTTGATTTTTGTTAATCAAAGCCTTAACTTTTTCATATTCGGTTTCGATAATAGCGTTTATTTCTCGATCAATGGCCTGCGCGGTTTCTTCGCTGTAATCGCGTTGTTCATGAATTTCTTTTCCCAAAAAGATCATTTCACTGGTGTTGCCAAAAGTACGCGGACCAAGTTTGGTGCTCATACCATAACGAGTAACTATGCCGCGCGCTAGTTTGGTGGCGTTTTCCAAATCACTGGAAGCGCCGGTGGTGATGTCGTTAAATTGTTTTAATTCGGCCGCATGACCACCCAAAGAAACAGCAATATCGGCCAGCATTTGTTTGTGGGAGTGCATTCTTCTGTCTTCGTCCGGAAGTTTCATGGTAAAGCCGCCGGCATGTCCGCGGGGAATAATGGAAATTTTATGCACCGGGTCGGAATCAGGAAGCAGATGCGCTATTAAAGCGTGGCCGGCTTCATGATAAGCGGTGATTTCTTTTTCTTTTTCGGAAAATTTAGCGC
>MHKJ01000003.1:0-8320 GCA_001818355.1 Candidatus Kerfeldbacteria bacterium RIFOXYC2_FULL_38_9
AAAAAACCAGAAAACATAGGCTCGGCTGATCTGGTAATCATGGAGTCTACTTACGGCGGTAGATTACACGAAGACAAACAAGAGCGCACTTTGTTATTAAAGTCAGCCATTTATGAAACAATTACCATGAAAGGCGTGTTAATGATTCCGGCATTTGCCATGGAACGCACCCAGGAGTTGTTGTATGAATTAAATAGTTTAGTGGAAAATAAAAACATTCCATCGGTACCAATTTTTTTAGACAGTCCTTTGGCCATTTCCGCCACCAAAATATTTAAAAAATTTGAGACTTATTACAATCAGGATGCACGTAAAATTATTGCTAAAGGTGATGATGTTTTTAATTTTCCTTCTTTGCATTTTACTTTAACCAAAGAAGAATCTAAAAAAATTAACTTGGAATCAGCGCCCAAAGTCATTATCGCCGGATCAGGCATGGCGCAGGGCGGGAGAATTTTGCACCATATTGAACAGTACATTTCTCATTTTAATAATCAGTATTTAATCGTTGGTTATCAAACGCAAGGATCTTTGGGTCGTAGAATCTTAAACGGAGAGAAATCAATTCGTGTGCACGGAAAACCACTGGCAGTTAAAGCTAAAGTGCGGGCTATTGGCGGCTATTCCGCTCACGCAGATCAAAACGGCCTGTTACAGTATATCAGGGGTTTTGATCGTCAGCAGTTGAAACAAATAGTTTTAGTTCATGGCGAAGAAGAGCAACAAAAACTGCTAGCCACCAAATTGCAAGAAAATTTTCAAATTCCCGTAAAAATTCCTGATTTTGGTCGCTCCATCATTTTTTAACACTGTGGATAAATAGTCTTGACAAAAAGCCACTTTCTAGTATAAAAGGGTGGCTTTATTTTTGAAAAACGCAAATATTTATGAAAACTAGATTGCTCTGCCTATCAAAGGGTTTGTTGGTTGTTTTTTTAATGGGTTATGTAATGTTAGGACAAATTAGTACTGCCCAAGCCAGTGGCAGAATTACAAAAGGCGCTAAAGATTTAGAAACTGTTCCACCTGGTCAGTTTCAGACTTATGCAGACGGTATATTAAATACTCAATATAGTGGTAAACAAACTATTCCTGTTTTACGTAAACTTCAATGGTATTCTGATGGCTTGGAAGATACTTTTTATTTGTCTGACGTTGCTGATTACGGCTACCATACCGTTAAACAATATTATAAGCCGGCTTACGGTCAAGGCTATTATTTTAATATTTTTGACGAGGATGGAATTTTTGGCGACGGTGAAGATTATGATCCTGCTCAAGCTAAAGAAAATTTTGGTTATTCTGCCAATACACAGACGGAAGGAGCCGATGTATATTATAATTTTCACTTAGCTTGGGATTTTTATAAAAATATTTTTAATTATACAGGCGTTGATAATGGGAAATATCCAGGGGCAAGCATTAATTATATCAGTTATATTCATCAACCAACCACAGACAATAATACTACATCTAGCTATAGTTATAAAATAGGCACAGAGAATGACGGAAAAACGGTTAATAAAATAACTAATGTTTTTGAATATTATGATGTATTGGATGATCAATATAATAATTCTCCTCATACTCCAGCTGCTACCATACACGAATTTACGCATGCCGTGGAATTTTTTATTTTAGGCTTTAATGAAAATGGAGCCATGCTTGGTGAATACCAAAAAAATGATCAAGGCATTGCTTTGTTTGAGGGCTATGGTGAGCTGATTGAAAATTATGGGGATTGTTGGTTAGATAATGATAAAAGTCTACAAATTGTTCCTGACGGTGCTTCTTGTCCTTGGAAATTTGGAGGAGAAGTTTATTCTTCTGGAGAAATTTTCGGAACCATCGACTATGGTTATCCTGTGAATTTACAAAATCCGGAATCTATCGGCGCATGTAATTATTATGAAGATTGTTTTGATGAAAATGGTAATTTTTTAAGCGGAAAAGAAGAGCATCAAGGTGGTGGCCCCTTAGAACGGGCAATATATTTTATTTCTGAAGGCGGCGAGCCATGTTCAGGAGATAATTGTGGTGACACGCAAAGCAGGTATATAAAAGAAAAATTTTCAGGGGTGGGAGAAAACCGTTCTGCGGAAATTGCTTGGACGCTGATGAACAAAATGGCTGAGGGATACGATTATCGCCGCACGCGCGGCTTAGCTTCGCAATACACGCGCGATAATAAAATTGAAAATGATATTGTAAAAAGATCATTTGAGGCCGTAGGTGTGTTAGCTGAGTATAATCCGGTAATAGTTAAGATTGATGAAGACGCTACTGATTTTGACAGCGCTACCGGTATTTTGACGCTAGATTACAGGTTAGAAGATAATTTGAATAAAATTGATGATAAATACGATATTATTACTTATGTTGATGATGAAAAAGTAGGACAAGGCCAGGCTGTTGCACAAGCGGATGGTTTTTCTGTTGCCTCCGGTGATTCTAAAGCAATTCAACTGACCCCGGAACAATTAAATGGTAAAACCACCTTAACCTTGCGGATAAAAGTCTACGACATTTACGGCGATACAGAAAACGAAGACACTATGACCGTGCCTATTCAAGAATACGTGCCATTCGATTTAAACGCTCCTCAAGTTTCCTTCATCGGTAACGACACCACCACCGCCGGCCAAGAATACTTAGAGCTAAAAATGGAGATAGAAAACATTGCCGATAATATTGACACCAAAAGCGGTGTGCTAACTTTAAACACCGGGTCTAACAAGGCTCAACTGGCTAACGGTCAACCTGTTCAACCAGATGGCAGTGTGTTTATAAATTTGGCTGATTATTATCCTAATTATCAAGAACCCCTAACCACCAGCAAGGATAAGCCCATTGCTTGTTCCTTTGAGAAAATAGATGGCCACTATCACGGTACTTGTTTGGTGCGTTTGTTGGTTTCCGATCAAACTTACTATTGTGGACGCACTTCTTGTAGCACGTTTTATGCCTCCAGCATGCTGGAAGTACCGATGTTAAATAACCAAGGAGAAGTGGAAGAAATAGTAACCGTTACCAGTGACCAAACTGCCTATAATCCCTACGTGGACAAATCTTCTCCCGTACTTACCGGTCTGCAAATCAACGAACAAGACGCTGATGCCAATAACGCTTATTATTTTGATTATGATAAAAACCGAGAGACTCTGAAATTCTCTTTAGGGTTGCATGATGATATTGCTGTAAAAGAGGTTAAAATATCCTTGGCGGGAATTGGCGAAGGCAGTACGCAGGTTCTGCAAGATGAGTACAATTTTACCGTAACCGGCTATCCTGATATCGGTCAAACAGACCAACTGGTTGATTTGTTTTATGGTCCCGAGACCAATCCGGATATCATTATAAAAGGCGAATATTCGGCTATTATTACGGTACAAGATTGGCTGGGTAAAACCACAGTTAGCGACGAATACCAAATCATCATTGATAATACCGTGCCCACCATTACCACTGCTGTTGTTAACGGTAATAGGTATGATAATACAGTGAATTCCGGAAGTCCTATTGCCAATGGCACTTCGGTAAAATTCAAATGTACGGTAACAGACAATGAAACCTCTGCGGAAAGCTGTACCATGAAACTGTTTTATATTACCCCCAAACATGTCAACACCGAAGTACAAACCTGGGAAAAACAGCATGATCCCGCTCAAGCCTATACCGCTTCTGAAACTTTTCTTTCCGATGCTTATACTTTAAGTCAAGAGGGCAGTTATTTCGTGGAAATGACCGGTTACAATCAGGTTGGCATGGTAAGTGAACTCAAACGTTTGGATTTTACCGTAGATCCCATAACCAGCGCTCCGGTCATCACTTCCATGTATCCTTATTATTCCACCAGCAACGGCAGTTCTATTGGTCAAACCATTAAATTTCAAGCTCTTATGACCGATAGTCAATACACCATTAACTATGCTAAATACACGATTGAATTTTATAAATACAAAGCCACCAGTTCCACTTCAACTACAATTTGGGACACCACTGTCAATGCGGATAAATTCACCATCAAGACCTGGACACCAGCGAGCGATGATACGGGTGGAGAACTGAAATTAGAAGCGTCGTTTAGTAATGCGCAAGAAGGAGAATACCGCTGGTCTGTTACCGGTTGTAACGATTCCGGTAAGTGCACCACTTCTTCCCAAGTGGTAGCCAGTATTGGTAAAACCGTGATCAATACCTTAACCCCCAGCACCAACTCCCTCCATGCCGGCAATGCTCTTACTTTTACCTATAATGCTTATAACTCTTTTCCCTATTATACTTATACTTTAACCGACGGTAAAAACACTTTACGCACCGGCACAGTTGCCTTATCCAGTGTTTTTCCGGGCACCACCACTCAAGATATTATTGGAGTAACAGCCGGTTGTAGCAATGGAGCCGAATCTTGTACGCAAAATTACACTTTGCAATTATGGTCAGCTGGCGGTTCTGTATCAAAATCAGTTACCGTCAGCATTACTAAAGCAGATCCTAATGACAGCTGTCAGCAGACTGTTTATGAAGAGGTGGATTTTTCCAACGATCCAGATATCAAAACTCCCCAAGAAGTTTATTATGATTGCACCCAAGCGGTGGAAGGCAATATCACACAAAATGATATTGATCAACTGATGGTCAAGTTACAGCAGATTGATGGTAAAAAACAAAATGTTACTATTACCTCGTATATGAATGAAGGCAGTGGTTGGAAATACTACAGTCAAACTACCGTTAACTCTGATGATACCGAATATATTAGTGATTTTTACCCGGAAGATTATTATCCACTCTCAATTTTTGGCAATAGCTCACATCCTGCCTATCAGTATCGTTTAGAATTTGTTTGGGGTTGGGAATAGGTTTTTACATAAAAACAGCTTTTTTTAAAGGATGTTTTTATTTATTGTTGATTTGTTTGTTTTTTAACAATATGCTATACTAAAAAAGTAAAAAAATAGTATTTTTAAGCTAAATATGGCAAAAAAAGACGTGAAAAAAAAGGTTAAAGCCAGTGAGTATGGCGCCAAACAAATTACTGTTTTAGAAGGACTGGACCCTGTACGTAAAAGACCGGGTATGTATATTGGCAATACCGATCATAAAGGCCTGCATCATTTGATTTGGGAAGTGGTTGATAACTCTATTGATGAAGCCATGGCCGGACATTGCGATCTTATTAATATTACTCTTTTGCCGGATAGTTGGGTGAGCGTAGAAGATAACGGTCGTGGCATTCCGGTAGAAAGACACGAAAAAACTAAAAAATCAGCTTTGGAAACGGTTCTCACCACTCTGCATGCCGGAGGAAAATTCGGTGATGGCGGATATAAAGTTTCCGGTGGCTTGCACGGCGTTGGCGTTTCGGTGGTTAATGCTTTATCTACAGATTTGGTGGCCGAGGTCAAGCGCGATGGCAAATTATGGCGCCAAGAATACGCAAAAGGCAAGGCGAAGAAAAACGTGAAAGCGGTTAAACCGGCCAGAGGCACCGGTACTATTATTAGTTTTAAGCCGGATGCTTCAGTTTTTACCACCACGGAGTACGACTGGAAATATATTTTAGACCATTTGCGGCAACAGGCTTATCTTACCAAAGGAGTGCATATCAATGTTTTTGATCAACGCACAGACCAAGAACAATCTTATGCTTATTATTTTGAGGGTGGCATTGCTTCTTATGTTCGCCACCTCAATCATAATAAAGAGATTTCTCAAGAAAATATTTTTTACATTGAAAAAGAAAGTGGAGATATTAAAGTGGAAGTCGCTTTGCAATACACCAAAGATTATAATGAATCGGTTTTTTCTTATGCCAATAATTTATACACGGTAGAAGGCGGCTCGCACATGGTTGGTTTTCGCACCGCTTTAACTCGCGTGCTTAACAGTTATGCCCGTAAGAATAATTATCTGAAAGAAAAGGACGCTAATCTTTCTGGTGAAGATGTGCGCGAAGGTTTAACCGCTATTATTTCGGTAAAATTACCAGAGCCGCAATTTGAAGGTCAAACTAAAGAAAAATTAGGCAATGCTGAAGTACGACCGGTGGTAGAAAAGATTTTTTCTGATTATTTTTCCATTTATTTGGAAGAACATCCTAAAGATGCCAAAGAAATTTTAGGAAAATGTTTTTTAGCTAAACAAGCCAGAGAGGCCGCGCGCGCGGCGCGAGATACGGTTTTGCGCAAAGGTGCGCTGGAGGGCATGACTTTGCCCGGCAAACTGGCTGACTGTTCTTCGCGTGATGCCAGTAAAAGCGAGTTGTTTATTGTGGAAGGAGATTCAGCCGGAGGGTCGGCTAAACAAGGCAGAAATCGAGAATTTCAAGCGATTTTGCCTTTACGCGGCAAAATTCTTAATGTGGAAAGAGCGCGCTTGGATAAAATGTTAGCCAATAATGAAATTAAGTCTTTGGTCATTGCTTTAGGCACGAGCATCGGCGACCAAATGAGTTTGGATAAATTGCGTTATCACCGTATTATTATCATGACTGATGCGGACGTAGACGGTTCTCATATTCGCACTTTATTGCTCACGCTTTTTTATCGTCATTTTCCCGGCCTTATTCAATCCGGACATTTATATATTGCTCAGCCGCCGTTGTATCGTTTGCAAAAAGGCAAACAAATAGAATATGTTTTTTCTGATGAAGAAAAAGATACAATGATTTTAAAAATGGCCAAGGGTGCAGTTGTTACTGCAAGCACAGCAGTTAACGAGGAGAATAAAGAGCTAGCCGGCCAGCAACAAATAGGAGAAAAAGTAGGAGGAGTCAACGTTCAGCGTTATAAAGGCTTAGGAGAAATGAATCCCACTCAACTTTGGGAAACCACCATGGATCCTCAATATCGAACTTTATTGCAGGTAACTTCTGAGGACGCGGCCAAAGCAGATGAAATTTTTGAAATTTTAATGGGCGCAGAAGTAGCTCCGCGTAAACGGTTTATTCAAACTCACGCCAAAGCCGCCAATCTTGATTTGTAAAGCAAGATAATAATTAATTTTTAAATAATTATTTTTTACCTCATACTTTTTGGTCAACTTTTATACTTTTTTTTGCCAGCCGCGCTAGCTAATATGGCGCCGGTCATTTTTAAGAATCGTTTAAAATTTTTAGCCATACCATTGGATTTTGGAAAAAAATGGCACGGTCAAGAACTTTTAGGCAGTCATAAAACGTGGCGGGGCTTAATAGTGGGAACGGTGGTTGGCGGATTGGTGTTTTTATTACAGTTTTTCTTGGCTTGTGGTTATGACATTTTTCGTGATGGACGAGATTTGAATTTAATTTATCATGATTTTTGGCCGTTTGCCCCACCCGGTATTTTTGAATTGCCATATTTATTTGGTTTTGGTATGGGGTTTACGGCGCTCTTAGGAGATGCCGTAAAATCTTTTTTTAAACGGCGCATTAAAATAGCTCCGGGCAAAATTTGGTTTCCTTTTGATCAATTAGATTTTTTAATTGCTTCTGCGCTTTTTGCCAGTTTTTTTGTGCGCTTTTCTCCTTTGATGTGGTTGTATATTATTATCATTGGTCCAATTTTACACATTATTATCAACCGTTTAGCCTTTTGGCTAAAATTAAAAAATACTCCTTGGTGATTAAATATTTGGCTAAAATTAAAGTGTAAATAACAGATGTTTGACAAAAAAACAAGATATGTTAATCTAAGCCTATAAGCCCTTCAGCGGCTTTTTAAAATAGAAAAAAATGGATCAAAAAACACACCAACAAACAAACCAAAAAAGCGGTAACATCTTATTTAATTATTTGAAAGAATCAATTCAAGAATTGAAAAAAGTTTCGTGGCCCAGCAAGCAAGAAACTTGGAAAAAATCTTGGATTGTGGTTTGGTTCAGTTTGGGTTTTGCGGTTTTTTTAGGAGCAGTTGATTTTATCTTAAATAAAATTATAGAAGTTATTTTATAAATTATGCCAAAACAATCAGGAAGCCAAGGAAAGCGTTGGTATGTCATTCATACCTACTCTGGTTACGAAGAAAACGTTGCTCATAATTTGCGACAACGTATTGAATCTTTAGACATGGAGGATAAAATTTTTGATGTTTTAGTCCCTAAGGAGAAAAAAATTAAAATTAAAGCAGGTAAACGCAAGGTGGTAGAAGAAAAAATATTTCCCGGCTACGTTTTAGTTTGCATGTTAGTAACAGATGATTCTTGGTACGTAGTGCGCAACACCCCAAATGTTACGGGATTTATCGGTACCGGCACCACCCCTACTCCTATTGATGAAAAAGAAATGAAGGCTTTGGAAAGAAGAATGGGCATTGAGGACCCCAGCTATTCCATTGAT
>MHKJ01000003.1:8357-11079 GCA_001818355.1 Candidatus Kerfeldbacteria bacterium RIFOXYC2_FULL_38_9
CGTTTAAAGAATTAGAGGGCAAGGTAGCGGAAATAGATACCGCGCGGGGAAAAGTGAAAGTGATGGTGGCCATGTTTGGCCGTGAAACCCCAGTGGAATTAGATTCTTTACAAGTAAAAAAGATTTAAAAATATGGCAAAATTACAAGAAAAAAAACTTATTAAATTACAAATTATGGCCGGCCAAGCAAATCCGGCGCCTCCAGTTGGTCCTGCTTTGGGTCAACACGGAGTGAATATTCAAGAGTTTTGTACGCAATTTAACGAAAAAACCAAAGATCAAAGGGGCAGTATTTTACCAGTTGTTATTACCGTTAATCCAGATCGTTCTTTTACTTTTATTGTTAAAACCCCGCCGGCTTCTGAACTTTTAAAAAAAGCGGCCAAAATTAAAAAAGGCGCGGCCAATCCTTTAACCGAGACCGTGGGTACAGTCACCAAAGATCAAATTAGAGAAATTGCCGAAACAAAAATGCCTGATTTGAACGCGGTGGATATGGAAGGAGCTGTGAAAATTATTGAAGGCACGGCTAGACAAATGGGGATAAAAATTAAATAAAATATGAAACATTCAAAAAGATTTAAAAAATCGGCAGAAAAATTAACAGCAGGCACAAAGCAAGAAGTTTTAGTTGCTTTAAATTTATTAAAAGAAAATCCGGTTAAATTTGATGCCGGCATAGAATTACACATTAAACTGGGCATTGATGCTAAAAAGTCCGATCAAATAGTGCGCGGTACGGTTGTTCTGCCTCACGGCAATGGTAAAAGTAGAAAAGTTATTGCTTTTGTTAATACTGAAAAAGAAGCTGAGGCAAAATCAGCCGGAGCTGACATCATCGGTACGACTGAGGTCATAGCGGAAATTAAAAAAACCGGTCGTTGTGATTTTGATGTCGCCGTTGCCACTCCAGATATGATGAAAAAACTTGGTCCTGTTGCTAAAATTTTAGGCCAAAAAGGTTTAATGCCTAATCCTAAAACTGAGACTGTTGGTATGGATGTAAAAAAAATGGTCACAGAACTGAAGGGTGGAAAAATCGCTTTTCGCAGTGATGACAGCGGTAACGTTCATTTTTTGGTGGGTCGCTTATCTTTTGCTGTGGAAAAAACGGTAGAAAATATCAACGCGGTGATAGAGGCGATAAAAAAAGCCAAACCAGCTGAAGCCAAAGGAGTGTATCTATTAAATTGTACCCTAGCTTCCAGTATGGGTCCGGGCATTAGCGTTTTGATAAGTTAAAATAAACGGGGTTTACGAGACCCCGTTTTTTGTTGTATAATAATTTTATATGCAAGATAAAAACTTCCACCCTAGTTGGGATGATTATTTTATGGCCATAGCCAGAATTGTGGCTACCCGCGCTTCTTGCGATCGTTTACATTCGGGTGCGGTTTTGGTTAAAAATAAAAGAATTTTATCTACCGGTTACAACGGTTCGCCTCCCGGGCTAGAACATTGCGATGATGTCGGTCATTTAATGGAAGAAGGACATTGTGTACGCACCATTCACGGTGAACACAATGTGTTATTGCAAGCCGCGGTCATCGGAGGCGCCTCTACTGACGGATCTACTCTTTATACTCTTTACAGTCCCTGTATTCATTGCGCCAAGTATATCATAGCGGCCGGAGTGAAAAAAATAGTTATTTGGAAAAAATATCGTAATGATGGTGTTTTAGATTATTTGCAAAAAGCTCAAGTTGAGGTGGTGTGGTATCAACCGTCTGCTGGTTGGCAAGATTATTTGGTTGATTTATTTCAAAATGATTTAGCTGATAAAAAAGCCAAAGAAGTAAAATTAACCGTTAGTTAATATGATTATTGGTCTTATTGGATTAAAACTTTCCGGTAAAGGCACGGTAGCCTCGTATTTAAAAGAACATTACCAAGCCAAATCTTATTCCATGTCTGGTGTTCTTTCTGATATTTTAGATCGACTTTATTTACCACAGAGCCGTCAAAATATGATTGAGCTGGTAACTTCTTTGCGTGCTGTTTTCGGTGAAGATATTTTGGCCCAAGTGCGGAAACAAGATATCCAAAAAGCTCAAGATAAATTAGCGATCATTGATGCCGTCCGCATGCCTAAAGAGGTTGCGATATTTTCCACCCTGCCTAATTTTATTCTTTTGTATGTTGACGCTCCTTTAAAGATGCGGTTTGAGCGAGCAAAAAATAGAGGGGAAAAAGCAGGCGAAAAAAATATGTCTTTTTCAGATTTCCAAAAAGAGGAAAAAGCGATTACTGAACAAAATATTGTTGCTCTTAAAACTAAAGCCGATTTTATTATCAATAATTTAGGTACTTTGGCGCAACTTTATGCACAAATAGAAGATTTTTTAAAGAAAACTAATTTTTTGCAAACAAAATGAAAGTATCCAAGTGGCCAATTTATTTTGCTGACAATCTTATTTTAGGCAATCAAGCCTCTAGTATCGGTGTGGCTACTTTATGGACGCCGAAAGAGCATTTTGCTAAAAAATTAGATACTAAGTCTTATAAAGTAGTGGGACAATTATATTCCGGAACAGGCATTAACCCGCTTATTCGTAACGTTTTAGCCAACCCCACCATTCGTACTATTATTCTGTGTGGCCTGGATCGCATTCACTCTGGCGATGCTTTGTTAAATTTTGTAAAAAACGGCTTAACCCCAACCGGAAAAGTTATCGGACACGAAGATACGCGCGTGGATAAAGAAATTTCACCAGAGGCTTTG
>MHKJ01000003.1:11088-15417 GCA_001818355.1 Candidatus Kerfeldbacteria bacterium RIFOXYC2_FULL_38_9
AGAAAAGAAGTTGCCATTGTTGACATGCGAGGGGTTTTAAAGGCGGAAGAGGTGCAAAAAAAGATTGACACTTTAAATCAAGATGCCTCTGCCTGGAGTCAGCCACAAATTTTTAAAGAAGACAAAATTGAAACCGAAGAATATCCGTGTGAAAAATCGGGATTTATTTATCGCGGCCAAACCGTGGCCGAAGCTTGGCCCAAAGTTTTGCACGCTATTTTAAAATTTGGTGAAATTAAACGCTCTAACTATACCAACGCCACTCAAAAAGAACTGCTGAATATGATCACGGTTATTTCAGACGAAGATCCTCAGCATATCGATTTTGTTGATTATTTCACTTTTACCAAAAAAGATTTTGAAATTTATAAACCGCAAGTCATGACGGCCGATCCGATGCCCACGGTTTCTTATACCTACGGCATGAGAATGCGTAATCACGACCATATCGATCAAATCAAGACGATTATTAAAAAATTGAAAAAACAGCCTTGGGACAGACAAGCAATGGCGGTATTATGGAAGGTTTCGGTAGATAATGAATCAGCTCACCCGCCTTGTGTTAATTTGGTGCAAGCGGAAGTTAAGTATCACAAATTACAGCTGACCGCTTATATTCGTTCCAATGATATGTTCCGCGCTTGGCCACAGAATACCTTGGCTTTGCGAGTCTTACAAAAAGAAATTGCCGACGGCATTGATTATCCGCTTGGTTTGTTAACTATTATTTCCAGCTCAGCGCATATTTATGCGGAAAATTACGAAGACGCGCAAGAGGTGGTTTGCAAACATTATCCCTCCTTGCCTTGCGAACAAGACAAGCGAGGAAATTATATTATTACTCTTGGTGAACAAAAAATTCAAGTTTTGCACCAATCTCCCCAAGGAGAAAAATTGAAAACCTACGCCGGCAAAACCGCAATGGTTATTTTCAATCAGATTATTAGCGATGAAGGAGTGTCGGTGCTGATCCACGCTTGTGATTTGGGGGCGGAATTGCAAAAAGCGGAAATTGCTTTAAAGCTGGGCATTGTTTATACCCAAGATCGTCCTTTGCCGTATCAAGAAATTTGTAAAAAATATTGCCAATAATAATTATGCCAAAAGGAAAATTTATTGTTTTTGAAGGGGGGGAGGGTAGTGGTAAAACTTCTCATATAAAATTTACCGCCCGTAGTTTGGAAAAAGCCGGTTTTTCCGTACTTTTAACTCGGGAGCCGGGCGGTTCCCCGGTTTGCCAACGCATTAGAGAAATAATTTTAGACAAAGAGCCTAAGCTTACTTCCGAATTTGCGGAACTGTTTCTGTTTTTTGCCGATCGCGCTCAGCATGTTGCCGAAGTTATTTTACCGGCTTTACAGCAGGGAAAAATAGTGTTATGTGATCGTTTTTCCGGCTCTACTTTTGCTTATCAATTAGGCGGCCGGGCTTTACCTGATGCTGATTTCGTTAAAAAAATGGAACAATATTCCCGTCAAAGTTTAGATCCGGATTTGGTGGTTTATTTGGATGTAGAGGTTGCGGTGGGCTTATCACGTCGTCAAGTTGACGGCGGAGTGGATCGTATTGATGCGGAAAAAAAACAATTTCACGAAAGAGTGCGTAATTATTTTTTACAACTTACTGCGGAAAATAATAACTGGTTGAAAGTTAGTACTAACGCCGGCGCTTTAGAAGAAAATTCTTTAAAAGTTTATCAAGCGGTTAAAAAATTTTTAGCTTTATGAATTTACTGATTAAAAAATTATTTGCTGATGCTAAAATTCCTCAATATGCCCACCCAGATGATGCTGGCATGGATTTTTTTGCGCAAGAGGACGTAATTCTTAAGGCCGGAGAAAGAAAGGCTATTGGTACGGGCGTGGCTTTAAAAATTCCCCAGGGTTATGTTGGTTTATTTTGGGATAAAAGCAGTCGTGCTTTAACTAATGGCCTAAAAACCATGGCCGGCGTGATTGATGCGGGCTATAGAGGAGAGATAAAAGTGGTATTATTGAATAGTTCGCCCAAAAGGGTTATGATAAAAAAAGGAGAAAAGATAGCTCAAATTTTAATTCAACCCGTTGTTCATCCTTCTTTGCGAGAAGTGGCGGAATTTACAGATAAAACCAGCAGGGGAACAAACGGTTTTGGTAGCACCGGCATATGAAAGAAAAGTACGAAGCAATAATTGGTTTGGAAATTCATTTGCGTTTAAACACAATCAGCAAAATGTTTTGCGGTACTAAAAACGCCGATTCCGATGAACCTAATGTTTATACCTGTCCTATTTGTTTAGGGCACCCCGGAACTTTACCGCAACTTAATCAAGAGGCGGTAAAATTAGGTTTGAAACTCGCTTTAGCCTTAAATTGTGAAATTAACTATGATACAAAATTCGATCGTAAACAATATTTTTATCCTGATTTGCCCAAAGCCTATCAAATTTCCCAATACGATCAACCTTTGGCCGTAAATGGTTTTTTAGAAATATGTCCGGATAATTTGAATTTAAAAACCGTTCGGATTGAGCGTCTGCATTTAGAAGAGGACGCGGCTAGGTTAAAGCATAATACCAAAGGAGAATCTTTGGTGGATTTTAATCGCGCCGGCGCGCCCCTATTGGAACTGGTGACTAAACCGGATTTAAAATCGGCTTTGGAAGCTAAAGTTTTTGTACAAGAAGTGCAAAAAATCGCTCGTTATTTAAACGTTTCCCAGGCCGATATGGAAAAAGGGCATTTGCGTTGTGATGCCAATGTTTCTTTGCGTTTTGTAGGAGACGAGGCTTTATACCCTAAAACCGAAATTAAAAACATGAACTCTTTTCGCTCTGTGGAAAAGGCCATTCAGTATGAGATCGAGCGCCAGTTGCAATTATGGGAAAAAAATTCTGCGCCGCAATTCACCACCACCCGCGGCTGGGACGATAAGCGAAATATTACGGTTTTACAGCGTTCTAAAGAAGAAGAGGCAGACTATCGTTATTTTCCAGAACCGGATTTGCCGCCTTTGCATTTTGATACTCAAGAAATTAATAAAATTAGAGAAACTTTACCAGAAATGCCCGGTGCCAGAAGAGAACGTTTTCGACAAGAATTCAGCTTAAGCTATGAAGACGCGAGAATTTTAACTGATAATCCTCAGTTGGCCGAATTTTTTGAAGACACCATTTCTGAGTTACGCGGTTGGTTAAATTCTTTAGATTATACAGAAGGCACGCCAGAAGAGATTTGGGCGCAATACAGCAAAAAAATGGGTCGTTTAACCATTGCTTGGATTACTTCTGAAATTTTTAAACTTTGTAAGGAAGAAAATGTAGATTTTTCGCAAATAAAGATCAAGCCGGAAAATTTTGCGGAATTATTAACTTTAATTTATGAAAAGAAAATAAACTCTTCGGCCGGCCAAAAGATTTTAAAAATTATGTTTACTAAAGGTGGTGATCCTAGTCAAATTATGCAAGAACACGATTTGGCTCAAGTGTCTGACGAAAATACGGTCGCAGAAGCAGTGGATAACATTATTAACAGCAACCCCCAGGTAGTTAAAGACTATAAAAATGGAAAAGAAAAAGCGTTAATGTATTTAGTGGGGCAGGTGATGAAAACCACTAAAGGAAAAATCAATCCGGAAACCGCTACCAAACTCTTAAAAGACAAGTTGACCGTATAAACGCCAAGCATCGGCTTTGGTAATTTTAACTTTTTTAAATTGACCAATAAGCTCAGGTTGGCCGCTCAGTTCTACTGATTTAAGACCTTGAGTGCGGCCGAGGACTTTCCCTTTTTTTCTACTCGCAGTTTCTATAAAAACGGTGACAGTTTTATTGACCAAAGTTTGATTTTTTTTCTTGGCCATTTTTTTCAAAACCTCGGTTAGTAAAACATACCTCCTTTTTTTTTCTAGCAGGGGCACATCATCTAAAAAACGTTTTTCCGCCACCGCGCCTGGTCTAGGAGAATATTGCGCAATAAAAGCCATGTCCACATTTGCTTTTTTTAGAGCCTGAACAGAATCTTTAAATTGTGTTTTGGTTTCTCCGCAAAATCCCACAATCATATCGGTGGAGACAGTAAGATCAGGAATAATTTTTCGAGCTTGACTAAGCATTTTTAAGTATTTTTTCAGAGTATAACGACGATTCATTTTTTTAAGAATTTTGTTATTGCCGGACTGTAAAGGAAAATTCAAATAATTGGCTAAACTTTTATGTCTGGCTTGAACCAGAAACACCTCCTCTGTCATGTCTTGCGGATGCGGACTGGTGTAGTAGATCCATATTTTTTGAGAGGCTTGGTCCGCCATAGTACCAATTTTATCAAGAAGTTGGGCAAAAGAGAGTTCTGT
>MHKJ01000004.1:0-488 GCA_001818355.1 Candidatus Kerfeldbacteria bacterium RIFOXYC2_FULL_38_9
AGAGACACAGCTTATGATTTTCAAGAAAACTTAAAAAGAAGAATATCAAACAAACAATTTGAATCTAATTTTATCCCTGATTTTTCAGAAAATTCTAAAACTTTCTTAAACTCACAAACAGCTTATGAAATCATTGCCAGAAGATATCGAGATAAAATCAAAACACGTAATGGAATCAAAATTCATCCGCAAGTTAGATTGTTTGATGAGAATGGATTTATAAAACCGTTCGAAAATACTGAAAACTTATTTAAAAATAAAGATTTAGAATCAGCAACTATTAACAAATTAAAACGATATTTCACAATTTTAAGAACTGAAGAGAAATTAACTTGGAGAAGATTTTGTATGACTCCAATTGTTGATGCATTAACTGCTTCAACCACAAGCACATCAGAACCAGCCAAGGTCATTGATCAACAATTAGACATGGACGCAGAAGGCAATCAAAAACTGCGAGAAGCATATACTAAAGAAGCTCTAACTTA
>MHKJ01000004.1:530-1880 GCA_001818355.1 Candidatus Kerfeldbacteria bacterium RIFOXYC2_FULL_38_9
ATGCTTGGTAAAACTTATTGAAAATGAACAGTTGCGCGAGGAAATGGGGAAAATTAGTCGTGAATTAAGCAAAAAATACGAAAGGAGCGAGAGCGTAAATAAACTGCAAGAAACATATTATTCTTTAATTTCCGAATAAATGAAAGAGAAAGCGTATAATAAAAAAAATATTGAAATTTATTACCGAAAAAATGATATTTTGCCGGGCCGCCAGACCTTAATTTTTGTGCATGGGCTTTCTGGCAGTTCTTCGGCTTGGCGAGAATACGAGAATCAATTTAAGGAAAAATTTAATATTATTTCGTTTGATTTGCGCGGCCACGGAAAATCAATTAAATTAAGAGGGCGAGAAAATTACGAAATAGAAAATTTTGCGGAAGATATTAATAATTTACTGGAGTATTTAAGTGTTAAAAAATTTATTTTAGTCAGCCATTCATTTGGAACTTTAGTGGCGCTTGAATTTTTGGCAAAATATCAAGAAAAAGTTGCTTCAGCGATTTTTTTAAGTCCGAACTTTTCAATTGGAAAAACGAAATCTGAAAAGGTTATTAAGCCGTTGATAAATATTTTGTCTTGGATGGCTGCTTTGTTTCCTTCTTGGCGCAAAAAAGGGCGGCATATTGATTATTCTAAATATCAAAATACTGGAGACTGGAATTTACGAAGGATGATTGCTGATATTAGCAACACGGGGGTTAAAAATTTTCTTTATTGCGCGAATAATTCTTATAAATTCAACCGGGAAGATTTTTTAAGACAGATAAAAATACCTGCCTTACTTATCCATGGAAAAAATGATACTATATTTTCAGCGGCAAATTCGGTGAAGATGGCCAAAAAAATAGAGAAAGCAGAGCTTATTTTGCTGGATAACGCGAACCATATTATTGTTTTTAATAATTTTGCGGAAGTTTCGCGCGCGATCAAAAATTTTGCCGAAAAAACAAATAATACTAATTAAATTATGAGAAAAACTGTTAAAAAATTAACATTTCATTTATCAGACAGGGCGTTTATGACTTCTTTGGCTGTTGGAATTTTGTTTCTAGCAACAAGCCTGGTTCTTAATTATTACGCTGGAACTTACGCGGCGCGGGAAGCCAGCAACGCGGTTACGGATATTATTCTAGATAATTTGCCTGTTATGGACGTTGATTTTATTTTTGTTGAGGGGGCGATTGTCCTCTGGATTTTCTCTTTTTTAGTGGCAATTAGAGAGCCGAGAAGCATTCCGTTTGCCTTAAAAAGCATCGCGCTGTTTATTTTCGTCCGGTCAATTTTTATTTCCATGACGCATCTTGGACCATTTCCTGACCAGATATTTATCGCGCCGAATAAAGTTTTTAA
>MHKJ01000004.1:1896-6120 GCA_001818355.1 Candidatus Kerfeldbacteria bacterium RIFOXYC2_FULL_38_9
TTTTTCTCGACAATAAAAATTTCGCGCAATAAAGGTGCGTGTAAAACGCCAATAACCGGTTTGCCTTGATCCAGTAAAGTTAAAGAGGTACAAAAAAACGGATTGCCAATGGTGTAATTTAAGGTGCCATCCAAGGGATCTACCACCCAGGTATAACGTGCGTTGTTATCAACCTCGTCACCTTCTTCACTGACAAAATTATGGTTCGGAAATCTTTTGCGCACTTTATAACGAACAAATTTGTGCACCTCCATATCGCTGGCACAAACTATTTCGTGACGTGTTTTATGTTTGGGTTTGCTTTTGAGATAATCATTAAAATTACGGCGCAAAATAAAACCAGCGCGCACGGTTACCCCTACGGCAAATTCTTTCAATAAAGACACATCAAGGTTGGCCATAATTTATTTACGTAAACTTTTTAATAACTCAAGATCTTGTGCTCGACCTAAGGCCGGAGTTTCTAAAATAAAAGGGATTTTTTTAAGCCCGGAATGGTTAAGTAGAATTTTAAATCCGGTTTGGCCTATTTTTCCCTTACCAATATGTTCGTGCCGATCGTGACGCGAACCAAAATCCGGCTTGGAATCATTGGCATGAATGACCGCCAATTTTTTTAAACCTATATATTTAACCAGCTCTGCCAGCGCTTGGGTTGCACCTTTTTTAGTTGACCAGTCATATTTTACGGCAAAACTGTGTTGCGTATCCAAACACATGCCAATTTTGTCCTGGTTTTTAAAATGAGCTAAAAGTCGTCCGATACCGTCAAATTCCGCACCAATGGTTTGACCACTGCCGGCAGAATTTTCCACTAATAATTTAGTTTTACCTGTGTAACCGGCTAGAACTTGGTGAATTCCTTTTTCCACTGCCGGCCAGGCTTCTTTTTTATTTTGATATCCTTTGGCCGAACCAATATGAAACATCATGCCGGTTACTTCTAACTGATCACTGGCCTTTAACCATTTTTTCAATAAAGCAACGGAGGAGTGGCGAATACGATTGTCAGCAGAAGCTAAATTTATCAAATAAGGCGCATGAACAAAATACTGAGTAAAACCATATTGCCGGCAGTTTTTTTTAAAATTCTGAATTTCTGTTGGTGCAACTTCTTTAAATTGATAGCTTTGTGGCGAAGATACAAAAAACTGGAAAGTCTCACAACCTTCTTCATAAGCATTTTTAGGGGCATTGCTCACACCCCCGCTGGCAGAAACATGAGCTCCGATTTTAGGCATGCCAATATTATAGCATGAAAAAAACTATTTTTTGGTGAACTCTTCCAATTTCTCAAAAATCTTCCGGTGAATAATCTGATTTTCTAGTTGTATTCTAAATGCCAAAGAATCAATTTGTTTAATAATCTCGGCGTTATTTGGCATTTTTTCATAAACCTTTTTTGTATCGTTAATTTCTTTGTCTACTTCCACAACAGTGGCTTTGATATCTTCCGCTTGAGCTATTGCCCGTAAAACCAAAGCGGCTTTAATCCGATCTTGAGCCTTGGGGTTAAAGTCTTGGCGTAATTCCTCTTTGGTTTTTTTAAGGTGGGTCAAATAATCTTCAAATTTCAAACCCTGTTTACCAACTTCATGCTCAATTTCGTGCAACATTTTATCCGTCTCTTCGGCAATCAATTGCGGAGGCAAGGCGTCGAACTTGGACATGGCAATTAACTCATCAATAATATTTTCAGCAAATTTCTGCTCTACTTCTTGCTTAATTTCCCTCTCAATATTTTGCCTTATCTCTTCTTCCAGTTTTTTTAAAGATTCAAAATTCAACTCTTTGGCCAAATTGTCATCAAGTTCTGGCAATTCTAATTCATAAACTCCGTGTACTTTTACATGCACTTTTGCTTTTTTATTAGCCAATTCTTTTTTATAATCTTTAGGAAAAGTAACTTCAAAATCTTTTTCCTCGTTTTGTTTCATGCCCACAACATTGTCTTCAAAACCGGGAATCATTTGGCTTTCTCCCAACACCAAGTGCTGTTTTTGCGCACTGCCGTGTTCAATAGCCACTCCGTCTACTTTAACCACAAAATCAATCAGCACTTTGTCTCCTTTTTTGGCTGTACGAACAACGAGCTTTTCTTTAGCGCGCATTTTTCTCAAATCGGCTAAAGTTTTTTCGTATTTTTTTTGATCCAACACTACTGTTCCTTTGCGGGATTTTAAATTTTTATATTCTCCAAGAACAACCGTGGGCATTAAAGCTAAAACCGCCTTATAAACCACCGGGTTTCCCGGAGCTAATTTTTCACGATCAATTTTAGGTCGCGCCGCAATATTTAAGTTTTCCTTTTTCAAAGCTTTTTGCAGACTGTCTTCTACGATATCGGCAAAAGCTTCTTCGTAAATTACTTGTTCTCCTACCTGCTGTTTTAAAATCTCATAAGGAACTTTTCCTTTGCGAAAACCTTTAATGTTTACTTCGTGAGCAATTCGTTTAGCCGCTTTGTCTACAAAAGGCTGGGTTTCTTCCAAGGAAAGCTCAACGGTTAATTCCACCTGTGATTGTTCTAATGTTTTTTTAACAATTTTCATGATTTTTTATACTAAAAACACAACTAATAAAAGAGCAACAATGTTAAGAATTTTAATCATCGGGTTAATGGCCGGACCGGCTGTGTCTTTATAAGGATCGCCAACTGTATCACCGGTAACCGCCGCTTTATGCGCTTCTGATCCTTTTCCGCCAAAATGACCTTGTTCAATATATTTCTTGGCGTTGTCCCAAGCGCCGCCGCCCGAGGTCATAGAAATAGCCACAAACAAACCGGTAACAATAGAGCCCACCAATAATCCGCCCAAGGCTATAGGGCCAAAAACAAAACCCACAAAAATAGGAACGACTATAGGAATAAGAGCGGGTAAAATCATTTGTTTAATAGCGGCTTTGGTAACAATGTCGACACAGCGCGCATAATCTGGTTTGGCGGTGCGTTCCATAATACCGGGGATCTCTCTGAATTGACGACGCACCTCGTCTACCACTTTGGCGGCAGATTTGCCCACCGCTTCCATAGAAAGAGCGCTAAAATAATAAGGCAATAAACCACCAATAAACAATCCAATAATCACTTTAGGGTCTTCCAATAAGAAAGTAATTTGTTTTCCTAAATCCGCAAACTCTTGCACATAAGAAGCAAATAAAACCAAGGCCGCTAAACCAGCCGAACCAATAGCATAACCTTTGGTTACGGCTTTAGTGGTGTTGCCAACCGCATCAAGCGCATCTGTCACTTTACGTACCTCTTCTGGCAAAGCGGTCATTTCCGCAATGCCGCCGGCGTTATCTGTAATGGGCCCAAAAGAATCAATGGTAATAATAATGCCAGCCATAGAAAGCATAGACATAGCCGCAATAGCAATGCCGTATAAATCCGCAAAATGATAAGTGGTTAAAATACCGGCCGCAATTACAATTACTGGCAAGGCGGTAGCTTTTAAAGAAACGGCGATACCGGCAATAACATTAGTGCCGTGCCCGGACTCTGAAGCTTTGGCAATAGATTGCACGGGCTTGTGTTTGGTAGAAGTATAATATTCTGTAATCACCACTAAAGCGGCGGTTACTGCCAAACCAACTAAAGCGGATAAATAAAGATCGGAAACACTGTAACGATTATTATCGGCCATTAGCCAGTTGGTAATGGGATAAAAAACTATAGCTGATAATCCACCGGCCACGGCCAATCCTTTGTAAAGCGCTCCCATAATATTTTTTTTTGCCCCCAGACGCACAAACCAAGTGCCCACGATAGAAGTAATAATGGCCACACCGCCCAAAACCAAAGGATAAAAAATGGCGTTATCAAAACCTTTAAAAGCCAAAGACCCCAATAACATGGCGGCTACTGAAGTTACCGCATAAGTTTCAAATAAATCCGCGGCCATACCGGCGCAGTCACCCACGTTATCGCCAACGTTGTCCGCAATTACAGCCGGGTTGCGTGGATCATCTTCAGGAATGCCCGCTTCCACTTTACCCACTAAGTCCGCGCCCACATCTGCGGCTTTGGTATAAATTCCTCCGCCCAAACGGGCAAAAACCGAAATTAAACTGCCACCAAAACCTAAACCAATCAAAGCCTTTACATCACTGGTGATGGCGAAAAATCCGGCCACTCCCAATAAAGCTAAACCTACTACCAATAAACCGGTAACCGAGCCTCCCTTAACTGCCACATCCATGGCGGCTGTTAACCCTTGCTTG
>MHKJ01000004.1:6216-6487 GCA_001818355.1 Candidatus Kerfeldbacteria bacterium RIFOXYC2_FULL_38_9
ATGTCTGCTGTACCGTCTGCTTTTTTTAAAACCATTTTTGCCAAGGCTAAACCGTAAACAATGGCAATCACAGCGCTTACCAGCGCCAAAATCAAAATGGAATTCATAAGATTTTGATTGTTTAATTATTTATTATTTATTATTTATTATCTTTTTTTGCTTTCTTTTTTTCTGCTTTGGGCTTGGCCTCATCTTGCACAGTTTTTTCTTTAGCATCAGAATTTTCATCTGGTTTGTTTTCTTTGTCTTCAGTTTTTTCTTCAGAGACGTC
>MHKJ01000004.1:6527-15701 GCA_001818355.1 Candidatus Kerfeldbacteria bacterium RIFOXYC2_FULL_38_9
TTTGCCCACCTCTGCCAATAGCTAAAGACAGTTGATCTTCGGCAACTTTGGCCACCGCGGTTTTTTCTTCTTCATTTAATTCCACCGCTTGAATTTTAGCCGGGGCTAAGGCATTAACAATAAATTTAATCGGGTCTTCGTTGTATTCAATGATGTCAATTTTTTCACCACCCAGTTCACTCATAACGGTTTGCACGCGTGATCCGCGCTGACCAACACAAGAACCAATGGGATCAATGTTATCGGCGGTGCTTTTTACCGCAATTTTAGAACGAGAAGCCGCTTCTCGGGAGATCGCTTTAATTTCAATGGCGCCAGTACTAATTTCCGGAACTTCCATCTCAAAAAGTTTACCCACCATAGGCGCGGCCGAACGAGAAGCGATAATTTCCGGGCCACGATTGGTTTTTTCAATAGAAGAAAGATAAACTTTGTAACGCGCGCCAATTTGGTAACGCTCATTAGGCACTTGTTGTTGCGGAGGCATAATCGCCGTAGCTTGACCTAGGTCCATATAAACCATAGGGCCCTCTACTCTTTGAACAGTGGCATTAACAATTTCACCAACCCGGTCTTTGTATTCGTTGAATAAAGTCTCTCTTTCGGCTTCGCGCAATTTTTGAATAATTACTTGTTTGGCGGTTTGCGCCGCTACCCGACCAAATTCATCCGGCACCGGCATTTCGGAAATAATTTCATCACCCATTTCCGCGTCTTTTTTAATTTCTCGCGCATCAGTTAAAGAAATATCCGTGCGGGGATTAAAACGATGCTCTTCTTCTGTCGCTTCCACGCCGTCTTCCTTTTTTTCCGCTGGTTTAACCGTTATTTTTGGAGCTTCGTCTGCTGTGAGTTCAATTTCTTCTTCTGACGGATCTTCCACCACGGTTTTCACATCAAAAATTTTCATAGAACCGTCCTCGGGATTAAATTCCACCCGCGTGTTAAGGTTTTTATTACCAAATTCTTTGCGATAAGCCACAGCCAAAGCCGCTTCAATCGAATCAATAACCGCATCAAAAGGGATGTTTTTTTCGTCGCACACCTGCTCAATTGCGAGCATCAGTTCACTTTTTGCCATAGGTATCAATATTCAATTTTTTAAAGGTTTAAAAAAAGCTAGCATTTTATGATGCTAGCCTAACTATTTCACTATATTATGATCCGGATTTGCTGTCAAATAAAATTATCATTATTCCACAGCACTTGTGCCAAATTCTAATCTGAAGTGCAATCAACTTTTAAATAAAAAACTACTTAAGAATAGAAGGATCTTTTCCTGCGTCGAAAAAAAATAAAATTATATTAATCTCCAGAACAAATTGCCGGGAAATTAAAAAAGATGAAGAACTGATTGTTTGTCATGAAACAATTTATCAATGCATTTAATTATTTATTTTATTTAGCCACAATAAAATATTGGGCTTAATTGAAAAGGAAAGTCTCCAAAATCTTCTACCATAAGTAAATAATACTCACCGTAAGGAGCGGTTGGTGTAACTTCTATGTGCTGTGATGTTGTTCTATAAGAAACAAAAAATTGACGAATTCCTGATAAATTTGGGCTTTTGATGGTAAATTGATCATAGTATTCTTGCAATTCTGAAGTTGATAATTGTGATTTTATTTTAATAGAAACACGATAATCACAACCATCGCCATTGCTTTTTAATAAATTAGCTTCTTTTTTAACCCTGTTGACATATCCTGTCTTTTCCGGCAAAGGTACAGATTTTAAACGTCTAGCAAATTTGTCTACCGGAGAATTAAAAATGATTAAAAACCAAAAAATAGTTGTTATCCCAACTAATGCAATAATGATCGAAATGGTATCTTTCATATAAATAGCCTGAAATAATTTTATTAGCAATAATTTTTATATTTTACAAACCCCGCGGTGGAGTAAAAGACAGGGTGTCTTCATAATAAGTTCTTAAACCTTGCCGCGCGGCTGGATTGCTAACTAATAGAGCAACAATTTCTTGACCTGCTTTTTCCGCTTCTGCTGATACTTCATTAAAAATATGTTGTTGAACTAAATCCTTAATTTTTTGGCATTTTTCTACGTCCTGCCGTAATAGAACCATCAATCTATTGAATAATTCTAAATGAGTGGTGCTCCAGCGGGTTTCCATGGTGTTGCGATTTGGTTGGTGAAAATTTTCCCAAGTAGGACTATCTTGTGGTCCTGGCAAATCTTCTCGACTAAGAAGGGGGCGCTTTTTTTTAGATGGAAATTCTGAATACATGGTTTTTTAAAAAAATAATTAAATATTATTTATAATACCGCTTCATTGACTGAATTCATAATAAATCCACCAATTATCATTAAGCGGTTTAATCGCTCTATATTCCTGTGTTGGTTTAAAATTTATATGATCAAGCGATTCTAGTCGATCGGCTTTTAACATTTTTCCCATATCAACTTTAACAGGACTGTAAAGTAAAGATTTTAATTCTCCCTCATCAATAATACCAGCGCTGTAAACATAAAAAAAATAACTACGCTGGTTTGATGACATTAGATCAATACTAAGAGGGGCAGTATCAATTCTAAAAACATGTAAGGCGTGCATGCGTCGATTGTATTCTTTAGAGCGTTCGGTTGAAATAATAGCCTTGTCTTTCGATTGATGTGGTAGTGAGTGTTGATATTTTCCGTCGTCATCAAGATAAATCACCTCGTCCAGTGGGTCATTTTTAGAAAAGCCCTCATAAATAGTACGAATGTCATGCCCTTTAGCAACGTCTTCGTTTAACATATTTACTAATTCAAAAAATTCAGTTTCGTGTTTTTGATGAAGAGCGATTATTTCTGTATCCGTATTTGGTCCAATAGTACTAAAAAATCCTACAAGTGCTAGTAAGCCAACTAAAACATGAATAATATAGAAAGCAGATGTTGTTGCCACAATTACCACAAAAATACTGAGAAAAATTCGTTTTTTATTACGTTTCATAAATTAAAACTTGATTTGAACATATATTAACATAGTCCACTAAAACAGCAATGTCTGATTTAATAACAAAAAATGACTAACTGACAAAATCCAGATAATTTGTTTGGTCAATAATATCGTAGCTTGCCTCCTGATACTCGCTCAACCACTCTTTTGGTGCGTTGTGGTTTCGATGATTTTGCCATTTGAACTCATAGCCATATAATTTACCTCCGCGCTCTTCTACCAAATCTATCTCTTGTTGCGACCAGGTTCGCCAAAAATAGTAATTCGCATACAATCCCAAATATTCTCGTTTTTTCATGCGTTCGATAAACAAAAAATTTTCCCACAACTGCCCAATATCATTACGACTATTCAAAAAATTAAAATTTCCAATCAAAGCATTGCGAATCCCGTTGTCATAAAAATAATAGCGAGAAATTTTTGTAATTTCCTTTCGTAAGTTCCGAGAAAAACCACCAACTCGAATAATAACAAATGCTTTCTCCAATAAATCAAGATAACGCTCAACCGTATTTCTGCTCATGCCTAATTGTCGACCTAATTCCTGTAAGGATACTTCGTGGCCAATTTGAAATGCGATCAGCCTTAGCAGTTGTAAAATTTTTTGGGAATTTCGAATTTGTTCAAGTTCAAGAATGTCTTTATAAAGATAGGCGTCCCGTATTTGAAAAAGGTATTGAATTTTATCTGCAAAGTTTTTACTTGTCAGTACTTCCGGGTATTGACCAAAAATCAAAAGGCGTTCCAGATTTTGATATAAAAATGCTCCACCTTTTTCTTCTTTAAGTTCTAAAACCGAAATGGGGAAAAGCGTATGAACTGTTTGCCGACCAACAAGTGGTTCACCAATTTTATTAGACAAATCAAATGAAGACGACCCGGTAGCGATCACTCGAATTTTAGGAATTTGGTCGACGATAATTTTTAATCCTTGCCCAATATGTTCAATTTTTTGTGCCTCATCAATAAAAATCAAATCATATCCGGTAAAGAAGGATATAATTTTTGAAAAATCATTTGATTCCAGAATTTCTTTAAGCCCAGCATCTTCGCCGGTGCTTTGATATACTTTGCCCTTATATTGCTTAAGATAATTTTGGATAATTGTTGTTTTTCCTACTTGTCTTGGACCATATAAAACAAGGACTTTGTTAGGTTTTAACCAAGAGTGAATTTTATCGGAATAATAGCGTTTAAACATATATTATTATAATAGCAAATTTATCAATTTGCGTCAATAAACTGAAGCAAATAGCCTTATTTCCTTCAGTTTATATCAAAACAAAAAACCACCTGTTTTATTTGGCGGTTTTTTATGATCTGCTGATTTTCATTTTTTAAAATGTAAAACACCAGAAGAATGCTCTTTATCGTCACGCTAAACCTTTTTGGGGCAAGCGGAGATCAGGTTGAGCAGAAGCCTGTTCCCGGCAAACGCGCCGGGGGCGAGAGGTGTTGCTGAATTACTCCAACAACACCTCTTCTGGTGGTGTGTCTTCGAGGTACTTACAACCCTCGTCAACTCCCCACCAACAGTTGTCGTCGAGGTCGTTGCAGACCTCGATCGCGTCCGGGTTGATCCCGGAATCGGCGTCATCGCAGTCCGTGTCGTCGGCCACGTAGCCGTCCGGCTGATAACAGCCGGTTGCCTCCGTCCAAATGGCCGGAGTGCCGTAACCGTCGCCGTCTGCGTCCTGGTAATAGGTGGTTGGGACGCCTTCGTCCACACCACCGTCGCAGTTGTTGTCCAGACCGTCGCAGACCTCTTCGGTGCCCGGACTGATGTCCGGGTTGTTGTCGTCGCAATCTCCAGCGAGTGTTACACCACCGGAGACATCTTCAGTTGGGGCGGGTGCCCCATTGCCGCAGGTAAGTCCGTACGGCTCACCTGCTCCGTAGCCGTCTCCGTCCTCGTCGTAGTAGACGGGGAGAGGCGCTCCCACCGTGGGGTCGGTGTCGTCACAGTCTGACTGCGACGGCACCACGAGCAAATCACACCGGGGGTCGTAACCCCCTTCGTCGGTATTGGAGCTGGTGCACACATATGCACCATCCCCGTCTTTATCTTCGACGACCGTCCACTGACAGCCGCCGAGTCCAACGATAATCAACGCCGCCACAACAAGCAGTACAATTACACTGTTCTTCAACATCGCCAGTTCCTTTCTCTTTTGACCATAAACTCAAGCACGAGAACCAACTTCCCGCACTTGAGTGGCACAAGGGTACACCAAAAAACCCTTTTTGTCAAGGGTTTTGGTAAAAAAACTGGGGATTAAAAAATTTACTTAATTTTATGGTTGAATCCAGGCCGGGGCGGTAAATGACTAATGTCAACACCTATTTTCCATACATTCTTTTCCAAAAAAGCCTCAATAGTTTGCCGATTGGCTTTATTTATTAAATTGGAATGTGACAGTTTATTTTCTTTGGCATATTCAGCCAGGGTAATAATTTTTTTATTTTCCAAATAGGCCAATCGTTTATGATAACTGTTTGTTAAAGCCTTTCCTACTATTTCTTCCATAATAACTGTTGCGCCCCGTATATCAAATTCTTTAAATGCTGAATAATATTTTTTTCTATCAATAAACTTAATATTAATCGGAACAAATCCTTCTCGTATCAATAAATAATTATTGATCACTCGCCCAATGCGTCCATTACCATCAACAAAGGGATGTGTGTATTCAAAGGCAAGGTGCAATTTTGCCAGCCGTTTAATAATATTTTTATGACTGGTGGCATAATATTCTGCCAATATCTTTTCCAGGCGCTTTATCACCTCTTGTGGAGCTGGCGCAATATGGCTACCCACTCGAACATATTCATTGTTTTGACGAAATCTTCCGGCAATCTCATTACGAATATTTGAAATCAACATTTTATGCAATGACAAAATTACCCCAAGGTTTAATTCTTGTTCTTTGGCTCTTTTGTTTGTATAGGACATAACACGCGCTAAATTTTTGGCTTCAAAAATTTCTCGTTCATTGATATATCTATCCAAATCGATTTGCAGAAGTATTTTTTCTGTTTCTTCAAGAGTAAGCGTGCTATTTTCAATAGCGTTTGAATTATATACCTGCTCTGCTGTTTCCGCTTCAGCAATAAGCTGAATAAGAGCGTCTTTGTTTATAACGGCTGTATAATATCTTTCGCGAAGAAAATTCACCCTCTTAAAAAGAGTAAACATTTTTGTCATATATCAATATATTATACTTTTTTCACGCTTTTGTCAATATAATCGTGAAAATTGAATAAATTTATACTTTTTTCACGTTTTTAACCATCATTCACTACCACTAAATTAACAAAACTATAAATTAAAAAAATATCTATCTTGGTAAATCTAGTTCCCCGATATTCCAAAAAGGCTCTAGGGTAAAGGCATTGAGTCGAATGGTGATGGCGATAAAATCGTACTGCACCTTGGCGTGAACAGGAATAACTCCTTGATCTTTCAAAACCTGCTGAGTTTTTTTCATTTTGCTGAGTTTTTTTATATTGATGGCTTCTGTGGCCATGCCAAACAAATCACTGGTGCGGGTTTTTACTTCCACCACGTGGATTATTAGTTTTTGCCTTGCCAAAATATCCAGCTCGCCATAGCGCGTGTTGATGTTTTGACCTAAAATTTTAAACCCGTGGTCTTGCAAATATTGCGCGGCCAGGTCTTCTCCTTTTTTGCCAATATTTTGATTATGCGTTTTGTTCACTATTTTACTTTTGCAAAATCATAGCCCAATGATAATCGCCGGCATCAAAAGTTTCCAAGTGTTGTAAATTTAAACTTTCGGCTAAAACTTTAAGGTCTGCGCTACTGATTCTGTGTTTAAATTCGGGGCCCAGAGGAGAGCTTTTTTTCCAATCTACCAATAAAATTTTACCGTTGGTCTTGACCATGCGCATGGCTTCTTTTAAGACTTCTTCTTTTTGATGAGACTGAGAAAGCGTGTCGGCAATAACCAAAACATCCGCGCTGTTACTGGCCACTCTTTTGGCCGCGCCCACAATTTCCAAATCCGTCCATACCGTTACCACATTTAAAAATCCGGCTTTTTCTACGCGCTGTTTAATGCTGGCTAATACACTTTTAACAACATCCAAAGCATAAACTGTGCCTCGTTCTCCCACTATTTCCGCACCAGCCAAAGTAAAAGGAGCCGCATTGCCTGCGCCGCAATCAACCAGGGTCATTCCCTCAGCCAGTTCGCATTTTAAAAGCAAGCCCTTGGTGTCTACTAAATTATCTTGGCTTTTGTTGGTGTCCATATTTTTATTTTAACATCGTCTTCATAGGATGAAAAGTCAACCGGTGGGCCTGCGTAACACCGTGTTTGTCTAAAGCGCGCTTATGCTTTTCCGTACCGTATCCTTTGTGTTTATCAAAGCCGTATTTGGGAAACTGGCGATCTAGCTCGTCCATGATTTGATCTCTGGTAACTTTAGCCACAATCGAAGCGGCCGCAATAGAATAAACCGTAGCATCGCCATGAGCCACCGCGCTTTGTTTGACGCCGGAAAGGCTTTGTAAATTAAAAGCGTCAACCAACACGTAATCTGGCTCTACGGATAAACCGCGAATGGCTCTGATCATAGATTCTTCGTTGGCTTGTACAATTCCCATTTCGTCAATTTCGGTGTTTTCCACAATCCCAATAGAACAACTGATGGCTACCTCTTGAATTTTAGCCGCCACTTTTTTTCTTTTCCGAGGCGACAATTCTTTGGAATCCCGCACATTTTTTACCCGATGATCCAGCGGCATCACAATCGCACAAGAAATAATCGGTCCGGCCCAAGCGCCCCGACCAACTTCATCAACACCAACAATAGCGGAATATCCTTCTTTAGACAGCCTCCTTTCGTAGCGTAAATGTGGTTTACCAAACATAATGCTTTTATTGTAGCTAAACTGCAGGAATAAGCTAGCTAATCAAATAATTTACGAAACGCGAAATTTTAAACTTGTCCACGTGCTTTCATGGCCGCGGCAATGCGAGTGGTGGCGTGAATATAAGCGCCGGTGCGTAAATCGGTTTTATATTTTTGACCCGCGGACCAAACATCATTAAACGCTTGCACCATAATCGGCTTTAATTTTTCAAAAACTTCTTTTTCGGTCCAATAGTAATTGCTTAAATTTTGCACCCATTCAAAATAAGAAACGGTCACACCGCCGGCATTGGCTAAAATATCCGGCACCAAAGTAATGCCTCTTTTTGCTAATTTTTCATCTGCTTCCGGCAGGGTGGGGCCATTGGCCAATTCTACTATGGCGCGGGCTTTGATTTTGCCGGCCACCTCTTTGGTAATTACTCCTTCTAAAGCCGCCGGCACTAAAATGTCGCAAGCTAAAGTTAAAATTTGAGTGTTGGAAATATTTTTACTGCCTGGAAAATCCAAAACGCTGTGAGTTTTTTGTTTGTGGGCAAAAAGCTTGGTAATATCCAAACCCTTAGGATTATAAATTCCTCCTTTAGAATCAGAAACCGCTACTACTTTCCAGCCTTTTTTACTGGCCAGTTTGGCGAAAAAAGAACCGGCATTACCAAAACCCTGGACTACCACTTGGGGATTTTTTAATCTCATTTTTTTAATCAACTCTTCGGTAACATAAATTCCGCCTTGAGCGGTGGCTGTGCCACGGCCTTGTGATCCGCCTACTGCCAAGGGCTTGCCGGTAATTACACCGGGGGTATATTTGCCTACAGCTTTGGAATATTCATCCATGATCCAAGCCATAATTTGCGGAGTAGTATAAACATCAGGCGCAGGAATGTCTTTATCCGGTCCGATATACGGAGCCATGGCTCGCGCCCAACCGCGCGCTAAACGTTCCAGTTCACCAATTGATAATTTTTTAGGATCAACCGTAACACCTCCCTTGCCGCCACCATAAGGAATCCCTACACACGCGCATTTAAAAGTCATCCAAAAAGATAAAGCCTTTACTTCATTGATGTCAGTTTTGGGATGAAAACGAATTCCGCCTTTGTGCGGACCACGCGCGTCATTGTGTTGCACACGATAGCCGGTAAAAATTTTTAAACTTCCATTGTCCATGCGCACCGGAATAGCGATGTGATATTCTCGTTGAGGTTGTCTTAATTGTTCGACAATTTCCGCATCAATCTGGGCGATGTCAGCTGCTTTTTTTAGCTGTTGCAGGGCAGCATTAAATGGGTTGGCCATATTTTGTAAA
>MHKJ01000004.1:15754-29871 GCA_001818355.1 Candidatus Kerfeldbacteria bacterium RIFOXYC2_FULL_38_9
TCACTATAATATCACCACCTGAAAACTTGTTCAAACCCTAAACTGGTGCTATTTAAGATTCGTGTTGCCAGTCAACCAATAACGCCGGTTTTCCTTTTATTTTTTGCAAATAACGGTAAGCCGCCAAAGCCGCGCTGGCTCCGGCGCCGGCGGAAATTATCACTTGTTTGTCCCTCTGCTGGGTAACGTCGCCAGCCGCAAAAAGCCCGGGTGTTTTGGTGGCGCACTCCTCGTTTATCATAATTGATTGTGTTTTATCTCGCGCCACCAAGTCGCCAAGCCAAGAAGAGTCAATGCGGTGCCCCTTTTCCACAAATACCCCGGCTACAGAAATATTTTCAGCTTTTCCATCAACTGCAACATCAATGCTTGTTACCACCTGATGGCCATGAATTTTTTGTACTTGTGTTTTTAAGTAAACTTTAATTTTTTTATTTTCCTGCACTTGGGCAAATAATTTTTTAAAAACGCCAAAATTATCTTGATCGTGCACTAAAAAAACATCGCAGTCTTGTTTGGCAAAGAGTAAGGCCGCGTCCAAAGCCTCATAGGTTCCACCAACCACGGCCACAGATTTTTTCTTATATAAGGGTGCGTCGCAAGTGGCGCAATAAGATACGCCCTTGCCGGTAAATTCCAACTCTCCGGGAACATTCAAATTTTTAGGCGTTAAACCAAAAGCCAAAATTACAGCGCGAGCCTTACGTAAAACATTTTTATTGGCAGTGTGTATTAAAAAATCTTCTTGGGTTTTTTCTATTTTAATCACGGTTTCATAAACAATTTTTGCGCCATAGCTTTGTGCGTGCTCGGCAAAATTCATCATCAAGTCTATACCGGAAATTTTTTTTATGCCTGGAAAATTTTCAATGGCAGGCGTTAAGACCGCTTGTCCGCCCAGAGCCTTGGCGATAACCAAAGTTTTAAGGTTGCGGCGGCTAGCATAAAGAGCGGCAGTAAGTCCGGCCGCGGCTCCGCCCACAATAATCACATCGTAGTTTTCTGGCATTATTAAGCTAATTCGTCCAATTTTGCTTGCAAAACAGATTTTTCCTGCACCCCAGTCATTTGGTCAACAGGTTGTCCGTTCTTAAAAAACATAATAGTTGGAATGCTCATGACATTATATTTACCAGCCATTTCGTTGTTTTCGTCAATGTTGATTTTGACAATTTTCACGTTTTTTCCGGTATTATCTTGGCTTAACTCTTCAATAACCGGCCCCAGCATTTTGCAAGGTCCGCACCAAGGAGCCCAAAAATCCACCAAAACCGGAACAGTGCTTTTTAATACCTCTGTTTCAAATTGTTGATCATTGATTTCCTGTGCCATATCTTTTATTTAATTATTAGCTTTAGTATTATAACACCCTTTCAAAATAAAAAAAGAGTGGCGTTGCGAGCTTATTTTCTTTTATATTGCCTGTTAAACGCCTCTTTATTGTCGTATTCCAAAAAATCTTGATGATGCGGCGGTGGAAAAAAATCAACAGTTTTTTTATGCGCAATGCCGCACCAGTATTTCTCTGTTTCACCGGCAATTTTAACCCAGTACTGCACCACGCCATTTACATAGCCGCAATACATGCAGTTAATTTTTTGCAAACGCGTCAGATACGATAATTTATGACGATCAATGCGGACATAACTTTTGCGCCTAACATAAGGAATGCCATACAAAGGAAAACAAAGACGGTGATAAATCTCTATCCACAAATCAGCAATAATTACAGGGATAATTCCGGAATAAATAATAGGCGCGCTCAATAAGTGACGCCATAACTTTTTATTTTCTAACAAATAACGCATATCCTTTTAAGCTAACTTCTACTCTATATAATCAATATTATGCAATTGTGGCTCTTGGTTATTCTTGTGAGAAAACCCCCATACAAAAACTAGCACTCCAAACATCACCATTACTAAGGGAACGGCCAGTTGTTTTCTTCTAAAAATACCCGCTTGTAACAAAGAAGCTTTGTCTTGTTTTTGAATTTGCCACACAAACAATATTCCCAGCACAAACCAAAACAAACCCAGTTGCGCAAAAGTATAGCCAATGTCTTGGGTAAATGTCACTGCCAAAAAACCAACTAATCCCGTACCTATAACAAAAAGAGCTACACAGAGAATAAGCAAAGAAGTGGTTTTTTTCATAAAATTATATTATTTTTCTTTAGATTACCAAAAAATCACCTAAAAAGCAAGAATTTGCCTTATTTTTTTTCTCTGGTAGTATATATAATATATGAATAAGAACCCTAAAACTCTACAATTAACTGTTTATATTGAACAAGATGAGGATGGTGTTTATATTGGTTCTGTGCCTTCTTTTACCAACTGTCATGCCCAGGGAGATACTCAAGAAGAAATGTTAAAAAATCTATCTGAGGTCATTCAGCTCTGTTTGCGCAATGATGATAAGGAAGAAATTCAAAAACATCGCTTTGTTGGTATACAAAATTTAGAGTTATCACATGCCTAAACTTGTTCCCATAAAACCAAAGAAATTTATAAAAATACTTCTTGGCTTGGGTTTTGAACAAAGAGACGCTGAAGGATCTCATGTTTTTTTTCGTCACGCCGATGGACGCACTACTGTTATTCCTGTACACAACAAAGAAATCAGTCGGGGGCTTTTGCGCAAAATACTTAATGACATACAAATTTCAGTAAAAAATTACGAAAAATTTAGAAAAAAATAAGTTTATGCAGAATATTTTCTTAATTTTTGGATATGGGGTGCCAAAAAATATTTTAAAAGACGAAAATTATAATTTCTACTTAAAGACGGTTTTTAACAAAATCTATAGTCTAACCGAGGCTCGGTATATTAAGGATCCGCTGATAATTTTTTGTGGCGGCAAAACAGATTGCTTTAAGCCTTATCGTCGCAACGAAGCAGATGAAATGATTAAGTTATTTAAAAAAATAAGCCAACGCGCATTTCTTAAAGAAAAAACCAACTCCTGGACTTTTACAGGAGAAAAGCAATCGCTCTCAACTTTGGAAAATTTTTTAAACAGCAAAAAAATCTTAAAAAAGAAAAAAATTCATAAAGCTCGTCTTTGTGTTTTTTGCGAACAAACCAGAGAAAAAAGAGTGGCGGTTCTAACTAAAAAAATATTTAACGAAAACTACACCCCTCTCACTATTCCCGTGGATTTTGATACGTCTGCTAATCGTTATCTTGACCATAAATTTTTAGAAAAAAAAGAAAAAGAGACTTTAAAATATGACCTGTGGGCTTTAAAAAACAAAGATAATTTCAAAAAATACCATCGGTTTTTCCAAGAAAAAATAAAATTATTCCAAAAAGCTGATCCTAAAAAACATCAAGAAGCTATCCTGGAATGGTGGAAAGAAAAATTAATTCACAATAAACTGTAATGGCGTCTTTTGTTAAAGGTCACTTTTGATGTTTATTTTCAGTAAATAAAAAAACGGCCACTACGTATATTCTACGTATTGGCCGTGTGCAAGAGCGGGTCCTGCCGCTTTCGGTTTCCCATAATGCTCGTGAACTGCGCGCCATGGGAGCCCTCCTGTCGCGTCACCCGCTCAACGTCGCATATCCCATAGTATAGTCCCAAGGACTATGCCTGTGGCAATGAGCCATGCAATGAACCATTGCAGAAAAAAATTTGAATCAAAAAAGATCACCACATACGGCATTATAAATACACTGCCGTATAGGCCAATACCGGCAACGCCGGCACCAATTCCCCAAAGCATTAAACTTTTTTGTTTCATTTTTTCCTCCAAAAAAATGTTCGTCTTCGCAGGCCAACCTACTCAGCCATTGAAGAACACATCAGCATAGCTGTTTGTAAATAGGTGTCAAATAAATTGTCTAAATTTGACTAAAATTCAATAAAATAATAAAATACAAGCATATTCTGTTGACAATTTTATTGACACATTATGGACATTTCTACACAGCTTGAGATCATTGGTTTAACACAAAAACAATCCATCACTTACCTTGCCTGTCTTCATATTGGAACATCTACCGCTTTACACATTTCGCGTTACTCAAAAATAAAACGTTCTACAACATACGTTATTCTTGATGAACTGGAATCATTACATTTGGTAACTGTCATTAAAAAAGGCGCCACAACATTGTATACAGCAGAAGATCCCGCACTTATTCAACAACAATTGCAACAAAAAATGCAGGCATTTCACAATGTTCATCCAGTATTACAAGATTTATTTACAAAAGAAAAGCATACGCCGGATATTCGGTACTATGCAGGGAAAAAAGAAGTGGAAGATTTATATGTTCAGGTTTATGGTGAAAATCGATCTATTGATTTTTTTGGAACAGACAGTCAACGTTTTACAGAATGCTTTCCCGACTTTGTTAAAAAATTTGATGAGGACATAAATAAAGGTAAGCATGAAGTGCGCGAAATCTATTGCTATAACCGATTTAACGTAGAATATGCACGAAGAGTCTATTCGCGCTTTCACAAAATTCGTATCATCGATCCAAAATATCAATTTTTCGGAGACAATGGAATTTATGGCAACACGCTGCTCATTACTTCGTTGGAAGATGAACCATTCAGCGTAACTATTGAATCGCAAAATGTGGCAAAAACTTTTCGAGCGATGTTTGAAATTGCGTGGAGCATTGCCAAACCACCACGCGCTATTGCAAAAACGAGATAGTAAATAAAAGATGTATCAATATTTAATATAACACATGATATATACAACTTTTTTTCAGTCAACTATAAAATAGTTGCTACTTTTTTTCAGTATGCTATAATAATATCATGGATATAAAACAACGATATCTGGACACATGTATCGCGGCTGACCTAAAAAAGAAAATGGTTTTTTTAGGTGGCCCACGACAGGTTGGCAAAACAACCTCGGCGCTCAACATTGGGGAGAGTAATTACCACAATGTTTCTTATTTGAATTGGGACGATCGTGATGACCAAAAAAATATTATTGCACGCACCTTTGGCGCAGAAACAGACCTTATCATTTTTGATGAATTACATAAATACCAAAAATGGAAAAATTATATAAAGGGTTTATATGATAAGCAACAAAAAAATTTTCATATTTTGGTAACCGGAAGCGCTCGTTTAGATTTATACCGCAGAGGGGGCGACTCTTTAATGGGACGATATCATTATTATCGCCTACATCCATTTTCTGTAGCAGAACTCATGCAAACAAAAAATCGCTTTACTATCCATGCCGCATTAACTTTTCCTAAACAAAAAAATGGTAGAAAAAATTTATATACAAACCTTTTGCGTTTTAGCGGATTCCCAGAACCATTATTCAACCAAAATGAAAGAACGCATCGTCGCTGGCAGAAAGAACGATTAGAAAGATTATTAAGAGAAGATGTGCGCGATGTAGAATATATTAAACAAATATCGTCTTTAGAAATTTTAACGCAGCTTTTGCCCGACAAGGTTGGTTCTGTGTTTTCTTTAAATAGCCTACAAGAGGACTTGCAAGTTAGCTATAATACCATGGCGCGTTGGGTAGATATTTTAGAAAATTTTTATTACCATTTTCGTATTCGACCATGGACAAATACAAAAATACGCAGTTTAAAAAAAGAACCAAAGCTCTATTTATGGGACTGGACAGAAGTAAACGACCATGGGGCGCGTTTAGAAAATTTGGTTGCCAGCCATTTATTAAAATTTGTTCACTTTTTAGAAGATACAGAAGGATATCGCATTGAATTACAATATCTACGTGATCGCGACGGCCGTGAAGTAGATTTTATTGTCACGGTTGATAATAAACCATGGTTTGCGGTGGAAGTAAAAAACCACACTATTACACCAAGTAAACACTTGTTTTATTTTTGTGAACGAATTCACATTCCGTATTTATATCAGGTTGTAGAAAAAGAGAATATAGATATTATGGCAAATCAAGTGCGTATTATGAGTGTTGATAAATTTTTAAGCGGGCTAGTTTGAGTAAAACATACGTTATAATTATTAAAAGTACCAACTTACGCTGTTACCACTTCATATAAATCAAAAGTAACAGGATGCACTTCAACAGATTTTGTTTGTTTAACGCGTTGTAAATGCAACTTGGCAGAGCGCGCTATGTTTTGCAACAAATCCACATCTCCAAGCGTATTTGAGTAACCAATAAGAATGGTACCTTGGGGTTTTAAATGCTGCGGAGCCTGACGTAAAAATTGTTCTGTCGCTTTGTAACCAGAATCAAAAACCGATTTTTCTAAGGGTGATAAATCAGCGCGTTCAATAAATCCAAATGGCGTATTCCAAAAAATAGTATCAAATTTTTGTTGTGCCATGAATGGGTCAAAAATATTCCCAACAAAAACGTGCACGCGGTCGGCCACGTTGTATTTTTGCACATTTAATCGAGTATTGCGTACTGCTTGTTCATTGATATCCACAGCAGTAACGTTGACACCCGTTAATGCCACACTCACGGAAACAGCACCTGTGCCAGAACCAATTTCACAAAAAGATTTACCAACGTCAACGTATTTTTTATTTTTCAATAGCCAACGGGTAAAAATTTCAGTGTCATAAAAATATTTTGGCGAAAATACATTTGGCAAAACAATAAATTCACGGCCACAAACGGTTGTGGTGTATGACGCTGTGTGTTTTTGGCTTTTGTATAGCACTTGCGCAGTCGCACAAAGATATTTTTTCTTTTCTTTGTTTTGTTGTGAATAAAATTTTTGCTTAAATTTTTCCTCCATAATTATTTTGTTACTTATTTCTCTCTTTACCTTTGTGATAAAGAACAAATCAGAATAGCAAATGTCATAAAAAAATACATTATATTTTACACACAGACTTAATTTTATAAATAAACTATAATAATTTATATAATATCAATAGATTATAATGTCAGATATTGTGACATTTATGATTTTATGCTACAATGTAGACATGGATTTAACTGCACAACTAAAAGAATTTGGCTTAAGTCAAAGAGAAGCCACAATATATACAACACTGCTTCAATTAGGTGATGGTAGTATTTTGGATATTGCGCGCAACAGCGGTCTAAAAAGACCGACTGTTTATACTTCTATTGAATCGCTGGAATCCATGGGTTTAATTCATCGCATTTTACATGGTAAACGTGTGCATTTTAAACCGGAACAACCGCAAACGCTGCAATTATTACTACAACAAAAACAAAAAAACCTCGCCACGCTTATCCCACAACTTGAAGCCATCACAAATGTTCCACGTGGAACAAAGCCGGAAATTCGTTATTTTGAAGGTAAAGAAGCGGTTATTTCGCTGTATCAACAAACATTTTTTCAAATTCAAGAAAAAGATGAAGTCTATTTATTTTCTTCTATCCGCGATTTACTTACGAATTTTTCTGAATTGATGACTGTTTTTGACAAGCAAGCAATTAAATGGAAGTGGAAGGTGCGTGAAATATTGCCCAATACCGCTGCTTCCTTGCAGTATTTGAATGAAAACAAACGCTCTGTGCAAAAAAATCCTCGCCACAATACTCGGCTTCTGCCAAAAGGATTAGATTTATTTGACGTAGAAATACTGTTATTAAAAAATTCAATTGTATTGGTGTCAATTCAAAAAAATATATTCGCCGTGGTTATTAAAAGTCCTAATTTTATTGCCTCATTTAGATCTATTTTTCAAGCAACTTGGCTTATTTCAACTAAAATATAATAAATTGTTCCACGTGGAACAATTTATTTATTCAACCAATTGCTCACAATATCTATAATCGGCGCTAAAGATGAAGTATCTTCCAAAATTAAATCAAATTGTTGTTCAAACTGTAAATGATCTTCTTTCTTTTGTCCGCCAAAAAATCCAATTTTAAATAAATCCTCGTAATCAAAGCCTTTAATCATATCAATGTCATGCAAATTATTTCCTAATAAAATAACATTTCTGCGATTTTTTACTTGATTATATATAGCCGGATAATTCTTTAATAGAGTTTCGTCTTTATTTAAAGAGGTTATTATCGGTTCAATAATACCGGAAGCAAACCCCTTGTTATCCCATTGAAAACCGTTGGTAATAATGTAAATATTAGGTGTTAACTTACCAAGATAAGCTAAATACATAGCAATGGCATCGCCTATGCCGCTTGCGGACATAATCACCAAGGGAATATTCTCTTTATTTAATAAATCTAAAAAATCTATACCATAATCACGCAGTTCAATCACCTCGCTTTCAATAATCTTTTGTAAATCCCTTTTATTCAACCCCTGTTCTATCAATAAAGAAAAATGCGCGCGCCACCACTCTTCCATTTGTTTCTTTTTTGTTCCACGTGGAACATTTGGATCGTTTTGAACAGCGTGATACTTTTCATACATAGCATGAGCCTTTTGCGCATATTCTTCAGTTAAATAATTTCCGTCTCGTAAAGCAGAAATAAGAGACGGCCGGGGCTTTCCTTGTTTAGAATATGGTTTGGTTAAAGTACCATCAAAATCCGCTAAAATATGTATTTTTTCTTTAAAATTATTCATCTATCAATAATTATAGCAAAAATCAGAAAAAACAAAAATCGGCCTAAACCGATTTTGTACTAATTTAATAAAAATTAAAACTTTAATCTATTTTGTTTGTTCTTGGTTACAATCACAATCGCAACCATCTTCACAAACACATTTGCCTTCTGGGCAATTACACTCGCAAGTGCATTTTTCATCTTCCATAATAAGTAAAATTATTTATTAGTTACAATTATAAATGATACTCCTGAATTTTACTTTTGTCAATAGCAATATGTTCCACGTGGAACAATTTAATCTTAAGTATTTTCATAATTTTCGTATGGTGGACCATATCGGACTTGAACCGATGACCTCTTCCATGCCATGGAAGCGCTCTAGCCAGCTGAGCTAATGGCCCTTGAATTATAAAAAACCAAACGTTCTACATAGAACATTTTATCAAAAATACACAAAAATAACAAGGTGTGTATAACCTTAAATTATAAACTATATTTTACAGTCGAGGTAATCAATTTATTTCTTAATATTTTGCTAATCTTAGCCATTTTTTAAAATTATTTATTTGTCATTTTCCACAATAATAAAAATCTACCCATAAATAATTCTTCTTATCTCCAAAAATAATATTATATCTTATAAATCGTTACCGGAATAAGAAAGGTTGAAGCTTTTATTTATTAAAGGAAAATCAGGCACAATGTTGTCTTTGCCGGCATAACCTAAAACATTCCAATTTAAGAATGAGGGGTCGCGTACATCAACGCGAGTAATGTTGGCGCTGTTATCGGTAATCACAGTATAAACAATATCACCACGCCAGCCTTCGGCAATACCAATAGCAATGGCGTTTCTAGGCAAAGCGGTTAAATCTGTCTGCACAGAAAAATTAGCATCCAGCGCCGACAAGTTGTTTAGAGCTTGTTCTAAAAGAGCAAAAGAGGCGTGCACTTCTTTAACGCGAACAGAAAATCTGGCACGGACATCGCCTTTTATAGCCAAAGACAAGGGACAAGGAACGGTATCATAAGCGGCATAAGGATAATCTAAGCGCGCATCTTGAGCGATGCCTAATGCGCGAGCAGGCACGCCAACCACGCCGTAATCAATGGCAATCTGGCGATCCAGACGACCTGTAGTATCCAACCTGTTTAATAAAGAACTGCTTTCTTCAGCAATGGCAATGATTTCAGAAAAATCTTGATGAATGGTTGATAAGGCGGTATTTAGTTCGTCTCTGGTTGATAAAGAAATGTCTTTAGTCACTCCGCCGATGATATTAACCCCTCGTAAAAAACGGCTATCGGTCAAGCGTTCATTCCACTGCATAATCATTTCTCGCAAACGCGCGCCATTACTACCACCAAAACTATAACCGGTATCTAACATCATAAAGCCAAGATCATTAAAATGATTGGCCAGACGTTCCAATTCAGAAAAAATCAAACGTAAATATTTTGCGCGTTTAGGCACTTGAATTTCCAAAAGACTCTCCATGGCCTGACACAAAGCCAAGGAATGAGTAAAGGAGGTGTCTCCGGAAACACGTTCGGATAACTTAACTTTTTCTGCCATTGGTAACACCTCAAAAAGTTTTTCCGTGCCTTTGTGAACAAACCCCAGCTTCGCTTCCAACAACACAATCTCTTCTCCGGCCATGCTAAAACGAAAATGTCCGGGCTCAATAATGCCGGCATGTACCGGACCGACCGGTATTTCGTAAATTCCCTCTCCTTCCACTTTCTGAAATTCATAAGTATTGTCGATAGCATCTTCGGGTCTGGTATCCCAAGCAAAATCTTTACGCAAAGGAAATTTATCTGTTGGCCAATTTTCGTGTAACAACAACGGACGAATGTCTGGGTGGCCTAAGGGATTTAAACCGAAAAAAGTTTTGATTTTACGTTCATAAATTGCCGCTTCTTGAATATAAGGAGCTAAAGAGGGAAATTCTTCTTGACCGTTATCTTTAACAATCACAAAGGGTATTAAAAAAACATTCTCTTTGGGTATGCCAAAAACATATAAAACCTTAAAACCGATGCTTTCTTTTCTGGCATCTACAGCCGTAATGGTTTTTAAGGCTAAATGATCTTGAAAATACAATTTTTGACAGTGTTCCACAATCTCCTCTGCCGGTACAGCATAAGAGATAACTTTTCCTTTGAGGTTGAGGTGAAATTTGGAAGTAAGATATTTTTTGGCGATGTTTTCTAAATTCATATTAGTAAGCTAAAGTAGCAGAACTTATTAAAAAAGATAATGACTCGGGAAGAAAAAAACTCAACCCAATCAACAAAACAGCTAAAACCATAATCGGGGCGATTAAACCAGTTGGTTCCGCGGTTTTAGTTAAACCGTTTTCATTGGCACCAAACATCATGGCAATTACGTGGCGCAAAAAACCCACAAATACCAGCGCCAGCGCTAAAATAACCACAATAGTTACGGTTAAATGTGTATGAATGCCGCTGGCTAAAATGGAAAACTCTGTCACAAACATACCAAAAGGTGGTACGCCGGTAATCGCTAAAAAACCGATAACAAATATGACGCCGGTAATCGGCATTAAAGAAATTATGCCTTTGATATTTTTAATTTTGGTTGATCCGTATTTTAGAAAAATATTTCCCGCAGATAAAAACAACAGTGGTTTGGTCAAAGAATGATAAATCATGTGCAACAAACCGGCAAAAGCGCCGGCTCCGCCAAAACCAAAACCCAGAGCAATAATACCCATGTGTTCAATGCTGGAATAAGCCAAAAGCCTTTTATAATTTTTTTGGGTGTAGATAATTAAAGCGGCCACCACAATAGAAGCAACACCAAAAAATATTAAGATGCCCTGAGCAAAACCTTGGCCTACCGCCACGTCGGTAATTAACTTAAAACGCAAGACTATTAAAAAAGCAACATTTAATAATACTCCGGAAAGCAAACTGCTAATTGGAGCCGGGGCTTTGCTGTGCGCATCAGGCAGCCAGGTGTGCATTGGCGCCAAGCCGACCTTGGTGCCATACCCGATACAAATAAACAAGAAAGCAATTTGAGCAACAAAAGGATTGAGGCTGGCGGCATTAGTAAGAATCAACTGCCAGCTGACTAAGGTGTGTCCGCCAACGGCCATGGTGGACGCTAAAAAAAGCAAAGTGCCAAAAAAAGCCAGCAACAAACCAACCGAACTGATAATTAAATATTTCCAAGCGGCCTCGGTAGCAGATGGTTTGTTATAAAAACTGATAAGAAAAGCGGTGGAAAGCGTAGTAGCCTCAATCGCCACCCAGGCAATAATCGGACTGGTGGTGATTACCGCTAAAAACATCACCAAAAGAAAAAGGTGCAGTAAAACAAAGTATTGTCTGACTCTGTGAAAACCAATAATTTTTTTGGCAACTTCGGTTTTAAGATAAGTAATAGAATACCAAGAGACCAACAGCCCTACTGTAGCTAAAATCATTAAAAGAACCGAGCCTAAATAATCTACATAAAAATAATTTTGATAAGCATAAACTCCATGTTTAACCACTGCCGACACCACTGTGCCAACTATAAAAAACTCTATCAAAGAAGCGAAGAGGGCTAATAAATGTAATACTTTGACTTGCTTTTTCACCAACAAAGAAAACAAAGAGGCTAAAAGAGGGGTAATTAAAAGGAAAAATATTGTCATATGTTTATTCTTCTTTAAGATGTTTCATGGCGGTCACGTTAAGTGAGCCAAATTGTTTATAAACCATACCGGCAAACACGGTAGCAATCACCACCCAGATGGCGATATCAAACATAATACCCAATTGAGAACTGGGGCTTTCTTCCAGGCCGGCTAAAAAAGCAAAAGAAACAATGGCGTTTTCTAAAGATAAGACACCAACCATTTGAGAAAGCGCGCCTTGGCGGTTAATAATTAAAAACAAGGAGGTCAACATCATGGCAATGGCTAAAAGAATGGCGTTAGAGTTTTGTGGCGCTAATTGGGTTAAAGGAGCAAAAAAATGAGAATACGTTAAGGCGGTTAAAATTGCCACCACCACTAAAGCTAGGGGTTTTTTAAGATAAGTATTGACGTTGAAGCGTAGTTGGTGTTTTAAAATAAGTCGTCGAAAAAAATAAGGCGCCATTACCACCTTCACAGCAAAAGCCGCTAAAGCCGCAAAAAATAACATCCAAGAAAAATTCTCAACCACAGCAATGAATAAAAAAACGGTAACAATAAATGATTGCAGGGCATAAAGAAAAACTACGGAATAGTTTTTTTCAGAAAGGTGCATAAAAATCACCGAAGCAAAAATCAGCACTTCCAGAAAAAAGAAAATTTGAGATGAATCAGAAATCATAATTTTAAATAATTAAACTAATGGCAATAATGCTTAAAATAAAAGAGGTGAATAAAATATCTTGCAAGCGGAAAAAACGATATTTGGCAATACTGGATTCTAAAACAGCCACACCCGCGCTTAATAAAAATACTTTAAGCAAAAACACCGCCAATCCAAGAAGCAAAGCGCCCGGGGTAAAAGAAGCGGCTGATCCCCAGGGAAAGAAAAGGTTGACACCCAAACTTAAAAAAATTAAAAACTTATTGGCGCTGGCCCATTCAATCAAAGCTAATTTTTTACCGGAATACTCTAAAATCATCGCTTCGTGAATCATGGTGAGTTCCAAATGAGTGGCGGGATTATCAAAAGGAAATCGAGCGCTTTCAGCCAAAAGCGCGATCAAAAAAGCGACAAAAGCTAAAATAATCGGAGTAAAAGAAAACAAAGACAAATCAGAAACTGTTTGCACAATAGTAACCAAATTGGTGGAGTGGGCTAAAAACGCTAAAGCAAGAATGGAAAAAATCAAACCCGCCTCGGTAAGAGCGGCCACAGTCATTTCTCTGCTGGAACCGGATCCGCCAAAAGCATTGCCGGTGTCCATGCCGGCTAAAGCCAAAAAGAAAGTCCCCAAAGCCAAACAATATACAATGGTTAATAAATCACTCAAACGGCTGGCGAAAAATGTGCCAATAATAGGAATGCTGGCGCCTACGACAATGGTTACGGCAAAAATAATATAAGGAGCCGCGCGAAAAATCCAAGAAGCGTCTTCACTTTCCACCTCGTCTTTATGAAACAACTTCCACAATTCTCGATAAGGCTGGAAAATACCGGCGCCCTGCCTGTTTTGAAAATGCGCTTTAATTTTACGCACTATGCCGACAAACAGCGGGGATAAAACCGGCACCAAAATAAGTTGTAATGTCCAAATTATAATTGAAATCATAAATCTACACAGCTAAAAATAATAAGACTATTAAAACAATAAAAATGTAAAATACATAAACATTAACATTGCCGCTTTGAATGTGTTTTACATATTCGGAAACTTTATTAAACACCACACCCAAGGGTTGGTAAAAATAAGTGGTATAAACATCTTTTACTCCCAAAACCACAGAGTATTTTTTGACCGCATATTTACTGTTGTCTTTTAATTCTTGGCGCAGAATCTTTGTAGGCAAGGCCAAAACTTTCAACATGCGTAACAGAGAACGAGAAAAACCGGTGGCGGTCATTTCCATACGCGGCCCCAGATTGGTACCGCAATCCCAGGTACGAGCAATTATAACTTTTCTG
>MHKJ01000004.1:29991-30850 GCA_001818355.1 Candidatus Kerfeldbacteria bacterium RIFOXYC2_FULL_38_9
TACTTTTTAATTCCAAAGAATCTTCCTTACCTTGTCGGAATGACACTTTATGACCCATCAAGTTCAAACTTAGAACTATCCAAAGAGCAGATAGATGCTATTTTAAAAATTAAAAAAGAGTTAATGGCAAATGCGATAGAAAAAGCCTTAAAGGTAAAAAAACTTGAACTTGAAGTAGTTGAGAAGATTGCTATTAAACATCAAGGCGTCAAAGCAACGGATCTTCATGCAACTATTGATGAAATCGCAAAATTAAAAGCAGAACTTACCAAAAATCATTTAGATTGTATCGAAAAAATAGAAACTGTTCTCACTCCGAAACAATTTGAAGAGATGCTGGACTACGGCATAGTAAATATGTTTTAAAAAAATAAAACAAGAAGAAAAAACACATTATTACATTTTAAAGAGCATTGAATGGTTTCTTCCCAAATTCTGTTAAAAGCGTTTCAATCTCTTTTTCCGAAGCTAATTCATTATGAATGTCTCCTTGTATGTGCTGTGCGGAAGAAACTCTTTTTTTATCATCAATTTTACTCTCAAGAAGATTATTTGTATAATTTGAAAGGGATCGCATAACATTTATAACCCTTTCAATTTTTTGGCGATGAATATCTTGATACTGCATGATATCCATAGTGTCGATTATAGAATCACCGCTAGTTTGTAGCATTGCTAAAGTTTTATTTGCATCATTAAGTATGGAGTTGTTGTTTTTCAAAGCACTTTTAAAAATTGCTATATTTGAGAATTTTGTACTTAAGGTCGTAAATAGTTTAATATTTTTATTTAATACCTCTGTAATTTTATCTATCTTCTGCTCTGTCTCTTGTAAGTTATTGCTAATATTTTCTAGAAT
>MHKJ01000005.1:0-633 GCA_001818355.1 Candidatus Kerfeldbacteria bacterium RIFOXYC2_FULL_38_9
CAAAGTCCAAAAAAAACGCGTAAAATTTTTCATATAAATAAAATTATTTTTTATCATCATAAATACAACACGCTCCGCGAGAATAATGACCATTGCCAGTATCCTTAACTTCTATATCATAAACATAAGGACAATACTGAGAGGGAAAATAACTAGAAACAAGGGTATACTGCGGATTATCTGTTGGACAATCATCATTATGATTAGAGCCACTTAGAACATAAAAACATTCTCCTCCTTGATGACCACTACTAATAGCTTCATAATCACAACCGTTGATACACTGCTCGTCTTTACATTTTCCTGGTGTTTGCGGGTCACCGCTATCACAAGCTATACCGTTGCTGGCACCGACACAAGTGGCGGCTACGTAATTATTGTTACCGCTACCGGTGGGGCTTAAAACACAACACACATCAGTATAATTCGGACAAAGACCAGTGGTCGGCGCCATGGCTACTGCGTGATCTTTTACTTGCGCATCTTCTGCTTGGCATGCTTCCAAAGTACCGCAAAAAGCAATGTAGCCTCCTCCTTTTAATTTTTCATTTTGGTATTCACATTGAGAAATGCATCTGCTTTGATTATGGCATACACATCCTGAAGTGCAATCTGCGGCCGCGCAACTTACTC
>MHKJ01000005.1:639-2195 GCA_001818355.1 Candidatus Kerfeldbacteria bacterium RIFOXYC2_FULL_38_9
ATTTTCCGGTACAATCTGAACTGCCGGCATTGATGCTCCAGGGACCGCCGTTGTCTACGGTTATTCCTTTACAAAGTTCGGCCCAGTGCGTACCGAATAATTTTACTCCGTCCGCTCTATCCAAACCCAAAAAGGCGGCAATGGAAAAATTGACAATCGTATATCCGCCGGCCACAAAAACCAACCCAATAATAGAACCGGTAATTACTTGTTTTCCTTTCTGCACTTTATCCGAAACTCCGGCTGAGGTTAACCATAAAATTCCACCCCAAACAAAAGTAATCAAAACCACGCCACTGATTAAAATGGTAATCAGCTGAGCAAAATTAGTAAACAATTGCAACATATCACAGCTGTGACAACCGCCGTCCGTTAAAGCACAGCTGGGAATAAGCTGGAAAGCAGAATTTTGCGCTAAAGCCAAAGTCGGCAAAAATAACCCGCTCATAACAAAAATAATTTTAAAAAATACTTTTTTCATAATTTTTTTTCTTCCATGGTCAACTCTACTTGTTCGGTTGCCAAATTCACCACCGCTGACAAAGGACTGGTTTGTTCTTGCGCACCTATAATCATATCGGCAAAAGCCTGTTTGGCTTTATCCGGATCATAACCATGATACCAGCTTTTAGCGGTTAAGGCTTGTTCCACATATAAAGAAATTTCCGGATCGTCTTTTTTTTCGTTTAATAAAGAACGTAAAGCCGGAATTTTGCCGGTGCTTTCGCTGAAGCTTTTCGCTTGTTCGGCACTGGTTAAAAAATTAATGAAATTCCAAGCTTGATCAATGTTCGGGCTTTTGGCATAAACCGTTTCTACTGAATAATTGGCATAATCTACAGGACTGCCGGGGTTGACCTGGGGCAGTTTGGCTTGAGAAAACTTTAAATCAGGCGCCCTTTGGGAAATTTCCGTCAGCTCATCATGATAACCAAAATAAAAAGCTAAGTTGCCTTGCGTAAAAACCTCTAAAGCGTCCGGCTGATCGTTGTTCCAGGTGTAGCCTTCTTTGTTGGTGTTGCTGAAATCACGATAAAATTCCACGGCCTTCACGCCCGGAAATGTTCCTTTTTGATTGGGGTCTTCTTGGTTGAAAAGCGGTGTGGTGTTACGATCATCAGTCATGACGGTGCCGTTTTGCATCATTAAAACCGAAACCAGGTCAAAAAAATGCGGAACATTATCAACCGTACCCATGGCTGTTGCCGGTTGCACGATGTTGTTGTCTTGGTCTTTAACTGTAATAGCTTTGACTGCCGTGATAAAATCAGACCAATTTTCCGGCGGTACGGCAATCTTGGCGCGCGCTAAAATATCGCGATTGTAATATAAACTTAAAGTATCCAAACTTAAAGGCAAACCGTAAATTTTGTCCTCATCTACTACATCGTTCACCACCGCCTCGGGATATAAATCGTAAAGACGCGAGGCTTTGGGAAACACCAATGTTCTTTCTTCCACTACGGTTTTTGCGCCAAAAGTGGTCTTTTGTTCATGCGCCGTGCGCAGTACCGCACCTGTTGGCATAGCGGCAATAAACTGTTTGAATTTTCCTA
>MHKJ01000005.1:2271-4249 GCA_001818355.1 Candidatus Kerfeldbacteria bacterium RIFOXYC2_FULL_38_9
ACCGCCTGATAAGTTTTAATCGCCGCGTCAAAAGTATTGCTTTTGTCAGCACTGCGCCATATTTTTAAAGTAATCTGCGAAGGCGGCGTTAAGCTATCACCTTTAATACAAAAAGCGCCGGTAGTAATCAATAAGAACAAAACACCGAGTAATCCCCCTAAAGAAAATAATCTTTTTTTATTTTTCATTTTGTTTTTATTTCTTGAATAAAAGCATATATTTCTTTTTTAAATTCCCTGTGTTTTAAGGAAAAAGCAAGATTGGCTTTTAAATATTCCACGACGTTGCCGCAATCCCTATAAATACCTTGATACAATTTAGCATACACCTCTTGCTGGGAAATTAAAGAAGCGATGGCCGGTTGCAATTGAATTTCTCCACAATGGCTGTCCGGCTGAATTTTGGTTAATTCGTCAAAAATTTGGGGCATCAATAACCACCTGGCCACAGAACCGTAATTGGAAGGCGCTTGGCCAAAAGGCGGTTTTTCCACAATACCTTTTAAAGAAAAAACGCCGCTACTTAATTCTTCTTTGATATCCACCGCGCCATAGCGACCGATAGTTTCTGTTGTAGCTTGAATAACCCCCAAAACCGAACCGCCATATTGATGATAAACCTCGATCAGTTGCTCCGCGGCCGGAATATCAGATTCCATCACGTCGTCCCCTCCAAAAACCATAAAAGGCTCATCGCCGATAACATCCCTGGCTTGTAAAATGGCATGCCCCAAACCCAGAGGTTGGTGTTGCGGAATAAAAACAAACTTGGCTAAATTACTGGCTTTTTGAATAGTGGCCAAGGCCTCTTTTTTGCCCTTTTTTTCTAAAAAATCCTCTAAAAGCAAATCCTGACTAAAATGTTTTTCAATAGCGGTCTTATTTTCGCTGATAATAAAAACAATTTCGGAAATTCCGGCAGAAACCGCCTCTTCCACAATGTATTGCACCACCGGTTTATCCACCAAAGGCAAAAGCTCTTTGGGAATCGCTTTGGAGGCAGGCAAAAAACGCGTGCCATAACCCGCTACCGGAATGACCGCTTTTCGTACCGGTTTAAAATTATTCATACTTGTTATTATAATGATTTCCTCCAAAAAAACAAGGCGGAGACTAAAAAAATAAAGCAAAAATACTGTTACGAGCGAATGACGCAGGCTTTAAGCGAGTAATAATAGTAAATTTATTTTTTAGCAACAACTTCTTCATATAATTTTAAAAGTCGCGTTAGATGCGATGCTTTAGTATACTGATTTTCCGGAATTTGCAAAGGGCTGTTTTTAAAAACTTTTTCAATAGCCAAAACCAACTCGTCCACACTGGCGGGAGTAAATAAATAGCCGTTTTCCCCGTTTTGCACTAACTCCGGCAGACCGCCGTGATTACTGGCTATCACCGGCGTGCCTAAACTTAAAGATTCTAAGACCGTAAGAGAAGCGTTTTCCCATAATAAAGAAGGGACTGCCACCGCCGTTGAACTCTGAATAAGTGTACTAATTTTTTGTTCATCTAAAAATCCCAAAAGTTGGCAATTATTTAAATGTTGTTTTGTTATTATGTCTTGCATTTGTTTTTCCTCCTCACCGGAGCCTGCAAAAACAAACCGGATATGAGGAAGTTTTTTGACAGCCTCCAATAATAAATAAACTCCTTTATCTTTGGTAAAACGACCAACAAAAGCTATTTGATTTTTTCTGGCAATTGTTGAGTCTCTTTTTCTTTCCACAAAATTCGGCAAATAAGAAATTTTTTCTTCGGGCCAACCCCACTCGATCATCTTCTTTTGCATAAAATGCGAAGGCGCGATAAAACGCGAAATGCCGCGCGCGTATGTTTTGAGCAAAACATTATGAAAAGTCATTTCAAAAGCAGAAAGCAAGCTGGCCGCGCGCGAGTCTTGCACGCAGTTATAGAAAAAACAATTCCAATACTTATGTTTTTTACAACGTTCACACGGCTGGTCCATAATAAACATTTTA
>MHKJ01000005.1:4450-7370 GCA_001818355.1 Candidatus Kerfeldbacteria bacterium RIFOXYC2_FULL_38_9
CACCTTCTGACCCAGCTCTTCCAAAGCGCGACTCAATTCTAAAAAATAATTTTCCGCGCCGGCTCTTCGATAAAAAAACTTGTTAATTTGTAAAATTTTCATTTGACTATCACTATAAATTGTAAAGTAAAACCCAAGCAACGTTGATGAATTATCTCATAATTATCAAACCCGGCCACGGTTAATAGTTGACGCAAATCTTTAAGCGATAATAAATACATGTAATCTCCAGTAGCCCAGCCTTTGCCCATTTTTTTTGCAACAAAATCAAAATATTTTTTTGGTAGCCAGTGTAAAAACGGTAAGCGAGTATGAATCTCCAAAGGAAAATAACGGTTCGGCGTGGTTAAAAAAACCGCTTGCGCACATCGCTTTATCTCTTTTAAAAACTGCAACTGTTTCTGATAATCACCAACATGCTCCAAAGTAGCATTGGACCAGGCGATGTCAAATTCTTGCTCATTAAAAGGAAAATTCTGACCGTCGTATTTTACCACCGCCACGCGCGGATAGCGCTTCTTAAAAAGTGGCGCATCTTCAATGCCCAACGCGGTGATGCGCTCCGGATAAGGATAGTGTTTTTCTAAATAATTATCGGCTACTTGATATTCTTGGTTTTGATAACCAATGTCCAAAATTTTCAAATTAGAATTTAAAGAAAAAATTTTTAAAAACAATTGCCATTTTTTATCTCTGAAATATTTGGAAAAAATATTAGCTAAACTCATATTTTTGAAATTATTGAAGAACTATAAAGTTTTTGGTAAGCAAAAACTGTTTTGTGTATATCAAATTGTTGAGCGCGCTTAACGGCCGCGCAAGATAATTGCTGACGATAATTTGCGTTTTCTAAAATTGTGGTGATTGTTCTTGCTGTTTCTTCAGGGTTTAATATATTAACCAATAAACCATTTTTTTGATGTTCAATTATTTCTTTTAACCCATCAACATTGGCGGCAATAACAACACAGCCGCTAGCCATTGCTTCTATGGCTGATAAACCAAAGCCCTCAAAAACCGAAGGGACGAGAACAATATCTGATGTTTGATAAACTTGAGTGACATTTTCTGCAACCCCCTGCAACTTCACTTTATCTTTTAAATTATAAAGTGCAATAGCTTTTAATATTTTTGGCTTTAAACTACCGCTACCAAATATGTTTAATTGGTATGGCACTTTAACAAACTGGAGAGCGCGTAATAAATTAAGATGACCTTTTTGTGGTTCCAGCCTGCCGACTACAGCCATTGTTGGTTTGTTAGTAGAAAGCCCTGAGTGGTTTCGCTTTGAGCTAAATTTTGTTAAATCAACCCCATTATAAATGACCTTGATTTTAGTGCTTGCTGTTTTATCATAAACTTTGATATAATTTGCCACTGCTTGTGAAACAGCAACGATAGTTTGTATGTTTTTATTGGCGCGGCGTTTTAAAAAATGATAAATAAAATTTAAATTAACATTGATGTTGTGTTCAGTAGAAATAATGACTTTAACACCGGCGCTTCTGGCTGAAAAGCTTCCACAAATATCAGAGGTAAAAAGATGAGTATGGACAATGTCGGGTTTGGCTTCTGCCAAATAATGACGTAAACGCAAAAATAAACCTAAATTTAATTTTGATTTTTTGAGAAATAATTTTACTGGAATAGATGCTTGGGCCAATTTAACAGCAAAATAATCATCTTTGCTACCGGTTAGAAAAATCACCTCGCTATTAAATTCTTTTTTATCAATTTTTGTAGCTAATTCAAAAACCATCCGTTCGGCGCCGCCCAATTTTAAACCGTCTATGATGTAAATAATCTTTTTCACGGATTTTTTTCTTTAAGTTTTTCTTGCGCAAAAAACACCGCGGCCAAGGCTACGCCTAAAGGAAACCACAGCTTGGGAGAATAATAATTCGGTTGAAAAAGTTCGGCGAAAATACTGCCGCTGACTAAAAGCAACATGGTTAAAACCAAAAACGACAGCTGATAATTCTTGCTGTGGCGCGCCTGCAAATAAATCCGCCCTACGGTATAAATTACATAAACCAGCAAAGCCACAAAACTCAACATACCCAAAATTCCTGTTTCACTGAAAGTTTTCTGTAAAAATCCGTGCGCGTCCAAGGGTTCGCCAAACTCCATCACGTAAATCGGGTTTTGGGCCAAACGCGCCATAAAAGTGTTGGGACCACTGCCGAAAATAGGGTTTTCCATAAACATATCCCAGGTTACTTCGTTTAAAAATAACCGACTTTGGTTGGAACTTAAAACAATGTTGGAGAAAAAAGAAAAATAAAACATATAAAGCGCCAGCGGCAGAAGCACAATAAACAACAACAAAACATAACGAAACACGCGTTGAAAATGACCGCGATATTGCAAAACCAAAAAAAGAAAAAGTTGTAAAAAAAGAGCCAACCAACCGGTGCGCGAAAAAGTGAACAAATTGGCCACAGCCATTAAAATAATGCCGGCAAATAATAATTTTTGCGCAAACTTATCTTTTGCCAAACTTAATAAATAAAGACCAATAGGTACTGTCACCAACATCATTTCCGCAATCAAATTATGATTTTGACCAAAAGGGCTGATGCCGAAAATAGGCAAAGGCAGGGCGCGATTGGGCAAAGCGGAGCTTAAAATGCCCTGCAAAAAACCGAAAAGGGCGTAAAAAGAAATGCCAATACCCAAGGTGTAAATTATCCAAAAAATGCGGTTTAAAAAATTTTTGTTTTTAAGGATGTTTAAAGGCACAAACACAAAAGCAAAATAGAAAAAAATAATGGTGCGCACCACATAATAAAGACTGGAAAGCACAGGGACGATATCGGTTAAAAGAGCGGAAATGAGGCTGACCGTGCCAAAGGCCGTAAAAAAAAGCAAACCCCACCAGTGCCAAGCCGTAATTTTAGTGCGATCGGTAATGCTAAAA
>MHKJ01000005.1:7430-9858 GCA_001818355.1 Candidatus Kerfeldbacteria bacterium RIFOXYC2_FULL_38_9
GATAAAAAACTGCCATCAGATAAATAATCAATTTTGGGAATTGGGCGAAAACCAAACTGATGATCGTGGTGGCCATGAAAACTAAAAACAACCACCAAGGAAATAAAGGCAAAGCCAAAAGCGCCAAAGCCGCCAACAACCATAAAGAAACAAAAAATAAACCTAAGTTTCGTGCCGAACGGGTTTTAAGAATGGGCGCAAAAATGGATGTGGTCATTTTTTTAAAAAAAATAATCTGCCAAAATTATACCATTTTTTGAAGTTTTTGGGAAAAATAACCAATAATTTTACATTATGCCGTATTTTTTGGATTATTTTTTATGTATTTCCGAATCCGTTGTAAATCCGCATCATTGCGGATAATGTGGTCGTAAAATGAACGTTGCCATGCGAATGTATAATCATTGTGCGTTTGACGGACAATTCGGGTAACGGACGATTTAAAACCATGGATAATTTTTGGTAATTTCATTTTTGTTCGATCATTTGTTCGTAGGGAACGCAGATCTGCGTTCCCTACATCCCGTTGCATATTGATTATACCGTGGATGTGATTCGGCATTACCACAAATTCATCCAATTGCACATGTTTAAAATGTCGAGGAATATTTATCCAACATTTTTTCACAATTTCCCCATAAACGTTTAAAATCATTTTTCCGTTTTTCACATCACCAAAAACACATTCCATGTTTTGTATGCAAATCGTCACAAAATAAAATCCGCACGATGAATAATCATGTTTTTGCCAAAGAATTTTTTTGCGATTTTTTAATTGTGGATACATTTTTTCGCATAAAAAAAAGACACACGGGTGTCCATCAAAAATATTATAACAAAATTTTCCACAAAAAGTCCGGTTTTGAACTTTAAACCAGTCCACTTTTCAATTTTAAATAACATTGTGGATATCACGGTTGACATTGATATTAAAATACTATATTATATATTTACTAAACGTGGAGCGGATATTTCGTATGTCCGTTCTTTTTATTTATCATAAAATTCTAATTGTTTTCTTAAACGAGTAAAATCACTAAAATTTCCTTGCGCGAATTGTTTTAATTCTCGAGCTGTTCTTTTAGAACGTGCTAAAATAACAACTTCCTTTTCCTGATTTTGAAGATACTGGAGAACAGGTAAAAAATCTCCGTCTCCAGACAATATAACCACTCCATCGAATTCTTGCTGTAATCTCATTAAATGAAATGTCATATCTACATCACAATTTGCTTTCTTTTTTATTACCCCTCCTTGCTGATAATATGTTTTTACAGGCTTTAAATACAATAAATATCCAAATAACTGCAAGCGAGCATAAAATTTAGCGGTTTTAAGCGAATGTAATATTTCTATGCGCTGCATTTTATGCCCGGTAAAGTATTTTATTAAAGCTTTTACAGGAACACTTTTTTGTTTTTGATAATCAAAGGGAAAATCATGTATTTCAATACCTCCAAAATATAGTGCTGTTTGCACTCCGTATTTTTGTTTCAAATAAAATAATAATTTTTGATAATCAATTTTCCATCCCAGGTTCTTTTCGCCACCATAGAAAAGATTGGCAGCATCAATAAAGGCATAGACTTGTTTTTTCTGATTTTTCATAGATATGAATTGTTAATAATTTTCGCATAAAAAAAAGACACACGGGTGTCCATCAAAAATATTATAACAAAATTTTCCACAAAAAGAAAAGACCCAGGGAGCTGCATGTGTATGCGCTCGAGAAATATTTTTAAATGTGTTTTTTTATATCTTCCCAGGTGATGTCGCTAATTACTTCAATTTCTTTTAAAAGATAATACAAAACATCTTTCCTGATATCTTTTGGAACTGTGACAGACTTTTGATTCTTTGGCCAAATAATTTTAATGTGACTGCCGTGGCCACCTTTGGTATTGATAATAAAACCTAATTTTTGCAGTGCTTTTAAAAATTTTCGTCTTTTTATTTCTCCAGGCAACTGGCTACGCGATGGCATAACTTTCTTTTTTTTCTCCCACACGCTTCAAATGCACGTCATTAGCATAAGAACCTGGCACCTCAAAAGAAGTTAAAATAGCATCTTTTATATTACGATCTAATTCTTCTAAATTATGTCCTTTGGTAATAATAGAACCATACCGATAATTGGTACTAATGGCAACGGTGCTTTCACCATCTTCTGCTTTTTTAAATTCAAATTGAATGGGGTCGTTTAAATTAAAATATTCAGCCAATTCAAATAACCCGGCAGGAACTGCTTGTTTACCTAACAATAATTTAATAAATTGGTCTTTGATTTTTTTAATAAACATAATTTTGGTTACAAATTGTTTGATATTGTTATCACGTTTTTCGTAAATAGTCAATAAAAAAACTATCTATTTATAATTTAGCAAATATTAACCAAAAAGAAAAGACTCAGGGAGCAACAACGTGTAAA
>MHKJ01000006.1:0-2402 GCA_001818355.1 Candidatus Kerfeldbacteria bacterium RIFOXYC2_FULL_38_9
ACCAATACCGGCTTGTAAAAACTTAGGACCGATGCGGCTGTCCAAGCCAACGCCATAAGCCACTTCTTCCACATCGCCACCCGCGCGTTCACACAAATGAGCAATTTCGTTAATAAAAGAAATTTTAGTGGCCAAAAAAGCGTTAGAGGCGTATTTAATCAGTTCCGCGCTTTCCAAATTAGTTACTAATTTTTCTCCTTTTATTTTATTAAAAACATCCAACATAATTTTAGCCGCGCGATCGGAGCCGGTGCCAATGACAATACGATCTGGATGCATAAAATCTTCCACAGCCGAACCTTCGCGTAAAAATTCCGGACAAGAAACTATGGCGAAATCTCCTTGATATTTTTTACGAATAATTTTTTCAACTTCTCGGCCGGTGCCTACCGGTACAGTGCTTTTATCAACAATAACCTTATAATCTTCAATGTGGTCGGCAATTTGTTCAGCTACCGCATAAACGTATTGCAAATCAGCATGGCCGTTTGCTTGAGCGGGTGTGCCGACAGCAATAATCACCACCTGAGCCGCTGGTAAAACTTTTGGCAAAGAGGTGGTAAAACTTAAACGCTGAGCTTGAACATTGTTTAACACCAACGTATCCAAACCCGGTTCATAAATTGGTATTTTGCCTGCTGTTAAATTACGAATTTTTTGCTCATCAATATCCACACAGCTAACTTTATGGCCAATTTCCGCCAAACAAGCTCCGCTAACTAAGCCAACATAGCCCGTTCCTACGACCGCAATATTCATAAATTTTAAAAAATAATTTTTAATTTCAAGATTATGGCCCAACTTTTGCCAAAAATAATAAACTTTACGCCTTTAAGTATAATTGGGAACAGCCGGATCGTCAAGATTTTTTAGAGATTATCCGTACTGCTTTCATGATAAGTTAAAACTCGCGAACCCCTCATGTCGGCTATGGTTTTTTCCAAACCGGCACGCAAATCCACCACCGGAAACCATCCCAAAAGACGTTTGGCGCGCTTAATATCTGGTAGAGCCGGCTTCACCAAACCGCTGATAGAATCTTCAAAAACAACATTGGATTTCGTGTCCACCAACTCAATAATAATATTAGCCACATCAATAATCGTGGACATTTCTTGATTGCCAAGATTGACCGGATCATTGATATTGCTTTGCATTAAAGCGGTTAAACCCGCAACCATATCATCAATATAACAATAGCTGTCCTGAGCGCTACCGTCTCCATAAATCACCAAATCTTGCCGGTCAATGGCTGAACGTACAAAATCCGGAATCATGCGTCCGGAATTAAGCCGCATTCTTGGTCCGTAAACATTAAAAATACGAGCGATTTTCGTATCCAATTTATAAACCCGCTGATAAGTACGCGTAATTGTTTCGGCAAAGCGTTTGCCTTCGTTATAGCAAGCGCGTTCGCTTAGCGGATCGACAAAACCCCAGTATTCTTCAGCAAAAAACTCTTGCCCTTCCAAAGGATCACCGTAAATTGAACGCGTAGAACCAAATAAAAATTTAGCTTGATATTGTCGCGCAAGCTCCAGGGCGTTAATCACGCCGGTAGAATTGGTTCTAGCGGTCATGATGGCCAAATCTTCAAACCCCAATTGATTGGTAGGACAAGCCAAATAGTAAATTTCTTGCACACCTTGAAACTCCACTTGAAAAAGCTCCAATTCCGGAAAAGAATTTAGATCAAGAGGCTGGTTGATGTCGTGGCGTAAAAAAATAAAATTGGGATGCTGAAGAATTTGCGAAATATTATCCACATTACCGCTGACATAATTATCCACACAAATTACTTTGGCGGTTTTAATCAACTCGTCACATAAATGCGAACCGATAAAGCCGGCACCGCCGATTACTAAAATATTTTTTTTATCGAAAATTGCCCTTTTTTCTCTCATAAACTTAAAATTTAAGTTGCCTTGTCTGTATTATAAGCCGAATGGTTTTTTTTCACAACCGGAAAAGCCCAAAACTTCTGAATCAAAAAATTAACCAGTCCCGCCATCACGCCGGCACAAATTTTAGCCACAATATCATTAAATTGCATACCCACTAAAAACCAAAGAAAAAATTGGTTTAAAACAAAAGCCGTGCCCGAAGCGCTGTAAAAACGCATCAATTGCCGATGCGAATATTTTATGCCGTCTTTAAAAGTCCAATGCTTGTTCCAAATGAAACTGTTCAAGCCCGCTATTAAAAAAGCCAGCGTAGAAGCCAATAAGTAATGAACCTGAAAAAAATCAAATCCTCTGGTAAGTCCGGTATAAACCAAAGCGTCCAGTATAGTATTGGCGCTACCAACGGTGGCAAAACGTACGAGTTGAAAAAGAGTTATTTTTTTCATGATCTTTACCATAACAAAAAACCGCCGAACTGTCGACGGTTTTTCAAATTTT
>MHKJ01000006.1:2417-3888 GCA_001818355.1 Candidatus Kerfeldbacteria bacterium RIFOXYC2_FULL_38_9
TTTAAACCCATACTCACCGGCGTAGCGGACAAACGCGAATATTTTTGAGTGTTTTGACGATAAACCGTTTTGTATAATTCCAAAGTTTGTAAACTGATAACATCCCAATTATATTCTTTTTCTACTTGCAGGCGTAATTTTTTACCAAAAGCTGATAAATCTTTTGGCCCTCCTAATAAATATTGCAACTGTTTTTGCAAAGATAAGACATTGCCGCTTTCAAACAAAAAGCCGTTTTCTTTTACTACTTCTAAATTGGCCGGAATATTACTTAGTAAAACCGGCAAGCCAAAACTGGCCGCTTCTAACAGGGCAATGGATAAACCCTCGGACTCTGAAGGCTGAACAAATAGATAAGCGTTGGCAAAAAGCTCTTTTAGTTTGTTGCCGTTGGCAAAACCGGTAAAAATAATGCGGTCGTCATTGGCGGCTAATTTTTTTAAACTTTTTACATAAGCATCGGTATGCACGGAGTCTCCGACAATAACCAATTTTTTATCCGTAGCGATCTTTTTAAAAGCAGAAATCAAATTATGTACGCCTTTATGAGCCACTAAACGACCAACAAAAAGCACATAATCATCTTTTTGCAAACCAAACTCCGCTGTAATAATAGAAGGCTTTAAATAAGTGGCCGGATATACACCATTGGGAATATAAGCGGTTTTAGCGCCAAAAACCTCTTTGGTATAATACTGCAAAGTGCGAGAAACCGTAATGGTTTTATGAGAAAACTTGGTGGCGGTCCATTCTCCCAAAGCTAAAATCTTTCTGGCTAAAAAACCCCATTTGGCATGCTGGCGATCAATACAATGAAAGGTGGTGATGATACGCGCTCGCGGCCGGAAAATTTTAGGCAAAAAAGATAAAAGAGAAGGGCCAACGCTGTGAAAATGATAAATATCTGCTTTATGCCACATGGCGTGACAAGTGGCTAAAAAAGTATGCACAATAGTATCAAAGTGTTTGGATTTAATGGTTGGTAAAGAAACCAGTTGAATATGCTGGTTTTGTTTATTAAAACTTAGAACCTGTTCTGCGCTGGTATAATAAGGACGAGTATAAACAATAATATTTTCTCCAAAATTTGCTAATTTGGTACTCAAAGCCTCAACGTGCGTTTCAACGCCGCCCCAGGTTGCTGGTATTCCTTTTTGTCCGATCATGGCTATTTTCATAGGTTTTGACTTTTACTTTTTTACTTATTTTTTAGTAAAAGACCTAACACCTTAGCACACTTTTAAAATTTTGTCAATAGCGTTCATATCAACCTATTGATATCAAATAATAAATAAAAAAAGGCTAATTTTAGCCTAAATTAAGTAATTTCTATTGATAACTCTGGCGGGTGACGCCGGAGGAGGGTATCCCATGGCGCGCAACAGCAGTGAGCACCATGGGAAACCGCAGGCGGCAGGACCCGCTTTATGGCTTAACTAGCCTAAGGCGTAACCGTATCTTTTAAAACAAT
>MHKJ01000006.1:3923-5942 GCA_001818355.1 Candidatus Kerfeldbacteria bacterium RIFOXYC2_FULL_38_9
GCCGTTAGAATAACATCGCCGGTTAAGTGCGGTTTAAAACCCGTCTCTCCTTTATTGGGAGTAAAGCGCACTTCAAATTGTCCGCCATAAACCTCTGATTGAGGCGGTAAATTAGCAATGTGCCATTCTACCGTACGATTTTCAGGATAATAATAAATGGTAGTACCGGCGGCAACACTGGTTTGTCCGGTCCATTCTACTTCTGGCGGAAGTTGAGTTTTAATGGTGACATTATGCAGAGGATTGTTAATATTGTTCATCCTTAAAAGAAGACGCAAAGCAGTTGGCCGCTCAGCTTGAGGAGGGTATGGTCCGTAACCGATTTCTTCTCCATTTGGTCCGTAATACAACATGCTGGCCAACAAAGAAACGCGAGATTGGTATTTGGTTTCCGCGCTAACTGCGCGCATAGGAATATCTGCCTGCACATCAGGAGAATAGCCGAAACCGGTAATGGTAATTTGCGACACTGCTTGTTGCGTATCAAGTACTGCGGTGGGAATATAAATATTAAAAATTCTACTTTCTCCTTTTAGCAGTACCGGCAAAACAGGCAAAGCTAAATTGCCGGAACCGCCGTTACTACTTAACCAAGTTGCTCCATCTAAAACCTGAGCGCGAGCGGTGCTGTTTTGTACAGCCTCCCCTGTAAAACTAGCTTGCAGTTTCACATTTTGTAGATCAACATCACCCACATTGGTAACTATGGCTCTGGCGTTAATGGTACGACCGAAATCCACCACCGCAGAAGCGGTGAGAGAGGCGGTTAAGCGCGGTGTAACTATGGAAAAAGCCGAAAGTGTTTTACCGTGAAAAAAAGCCGTCGGAGTTTGCAAAAATAAATCAGCGACTTCAGAGCGCGCAGAAACGGTAAAATCGCTTTTGCGATCACCGCTTAAAATGCGCGGGTCGACCGATTCATTAAATATTCCGGTAATAATCACCCGGCCTGCGGTATGAGCCGGCACCTGCTCCAGCGTCACTGTTTGCTGTTCTGTATTAAATAAAAGAGGTTTATCTTGATAACTAAATGATTGCGGAATAAAATCTTGAGGAAAATCCAAGACAAACTGCACATTTTTCTGCTCGTAATTACTTTTATTCTTGTAAGTAATTTTTCCTTCTAAAGGAAAACCGTAAGTTACCGTGGATGGAAAATCAATGCCGAGTTTAAAAGTGGTGTTTTTAATATGAAAACGATGGACCACCACCGCTTCTTGCGTTTTGCCCGCCCATTGATAAGAGATTACTATCCGCGCCGTATATTCATCGTCTAAATTGCCAAAAAGCGCTCCTTTTAAATCCGCATTTTGCAATTCTCCCCTGCTTAATTCTCCCAAAAAGAAATGGTAAGCTCCTTTTTCGCTTTTAGGCGTGGTGGAAATAAAATTTTTGGGAAAATAAACATCTACGGTGGCATTATGAATTGTGCGACCGGTATTTTCCGTCAACACAGACAAATCGAAATCTTTACCGCTCACCACTTCTGTGGGGCCCATAATATTGGCGGCTATGTCAGCTGGTGTGTAATAAAGAAAATACCAAACACCGATACCCAAATTGGTAGCCAACAAGAAAAAAGTGGTTAAAGAGTAGATCATGTCCACCACCAAATGATGACGACGTCCCTCGTATTTATCTGTCAGCCAATGAATGACAAAAGGAAAATACAAATGTAAAATTTTCCAACCCAACCACTTAGTATGCCTGGTAAATGTAGGTAAATGTTTGTGATGAAATTTTTGTTTGGAAGTTGGTTTGTTCATAAAATTGGCCGTGAATTAGAAAGGGTTGAAAATAGAGAAACTGCTGGTTACAATATCGTCTTGGCCGTCTTGATTGATATCTACGGTAGAAAGCAAAACACCGCTACGATCAGACGGGCCGTAAGCTAAAAACCCCGGCGATAATAGTTTACCTTTTTTGTTAAAAATCCGCACCTGGGAAAAACCTCCTGGTCCTAATGCCGCGATAATTTCGTCTTTACCGTCGCCATTAACATCTCCGGCAGTGATGTTT
>MHKJ01000006.1:6051-6966 GCA_001818355.1 Candidatus Kerfeldbacteria bacterium RIFOXYC2_FULL_38_9
GTAAATATCGAACCTGCTGAACACCGTCTCGGTCTTCGCCTTGAAGGAGTAAAGCCAAAAGCTGAACAAAAGAAGGAAGAAAAGAAGGTTGAAGAAAAAGTTGAAGATGTCGCTGATGAAGAGAAAAAAGAAGAAGCTGCTGTATAATTGCACAACAAAAAACGATCCGCTGAATTGGCGGGTCGTTTTTTTGTGCAGTCTTTTTGTCGAGATACCCTCAGGGGTGGCTAACGGGGATCGAACCCGTGATAAAGGTACCACAAACCTCTGTGTTACCACTACACCATAGCCACCCCTCAAGGTATCTTTCTTATCTGTTTGGATTGTAATAACTGTGGGTGATTTCCTAAGACCGAAAGGACTTTCTATATGGAACGTTGATGAGTATACGAGAAAAACCTTGAATTGTCAAGACGCGTATGGCTCTCTGAAAAGCCACGTGCTATACTGAAGTAAACTCGTTATTTTTAATAAAGAACCATATGCTACACGCTCGTATGAAATTTCTTCCAGCCTTCATAGTATTTGCTATGATCCTTTTTGCTGCGCCGACATTTGCGCAGACAGAGAGCACTTCAACAGATGACACAGATGTCCTCACTGAAGATATCATCCAGACAGAGGATGGAGATACCGTTGTCATCGATGACACCTACGAAGATGTTGATGTTGAACAAGTCGATGAGATTCCAACAGGTCTTGGGCTGTGGTGGCGAGGAGTAAAGGAACGTGTTGCCGTCACGTTTACGTTTGATCCTGTAGAGAAGGCTGAAAAAGAACTTCGTTTTGCCGAAGAGAGAAGACAAATTTTTGAAAAAATGATGGAGAGCGCTGATACTGACGAAGCACGCGCTCGCGCTGAAGCGCAGCTCACACGTTCAGAAAAGCTCATGGAACGAGTAGAAGCACGTCGAG
>MHKJ01000007.1:0-10781 GCA_001818355.1 Candidatus Kerfeldbacteria bacterium RIFOXYC2_FULL_38_9
ATATTATAAATTACCTCTAAAAAACCACGACGTTTATGTACCTTATGCCTAAAACTCTCGGTCGCGGTCGGTAATAGTAAAATCATTGTGGCATTGGGTGCATTGGGACATATTGTTAAACTAATGATATTGTTTTTATTTTAGCATATAATCTCTGTACCGACTATGTATATTTTTTAGTTTTTTTGCCAGCTCTATTTTGTTAATGGCAACAACATTTAGCTCATCAAGCGATAAAGACAAAGTAGCGCGGGCAATTGAATAAAGAGTATTTATCTTCTTAATATACCTCTTTCTGATAACATTCTTCACAATACACTATCTCCGGTCGGTCGGGAGCGTAAGTGGTTTGAATTTTTTTCTGACACTTGGCACACTGTCTATTAAATAAAATTTTAGGGTTACGGTTTTTTTGACGAGCTTGATCACGACAATAAAAACACAGATCTGGAATTGGCATGTTTAATTTTTTATAGAGCACCAACTCTTGCGGGATAATTTTATAGTTACGCTCACATTTTTGGCAAGTAAAAATTTTCTTACATATTGATCCATCTACTTGTGTTATATTTTTTGATATCTCTTCTCTTGTAATATTGCCCCTACCTTTAGGAAAAGGAATATCTTCCTTCCACCCGTAACCATGCTTAACAGCCGCTTCTTTAGAAAGCGGATAGTACTCGTCAATCACAGTTTCGTTATAAGAAAACGGTGATGTGCTTGGTGGAAAAAAATCTCCCCACTCTTTAGTGTCTTTCATGTGAACAACGATTTTGGGAAACAATATCTGATATTCTTCTTTTGTATACTGCTTATTTAAAATACAATATTGCTTACCAGATAAATTAACACAACCGAACAAATCATGCGCGTTCATTATTTGATCTGAATAATAGACATCATAGACATTAGTATTAACATGCTTAGAAAAAAATATGCGTGACGTTTGTAAACCAGTATCATAAACTTGATATAACAATTCAGCAAAACCCGTTACAAAACAATCTAAACTATCTTTTATAGAACCAACGGAAACTATACAATTCTGACAATTTTCACCAGCCTGTAATTGATAACAATTATTACAATTAGCACAACCAATCAATTCATCACCGCTGGAATTTTCGCATTTTTTTTGTCGTACGTTTCGATTTGGGCTTTGCTTAATAATTTGTTGATATTTTTCCAATTGCTGTTTTTGGAAATGCTCATCACTATAAAATTTAACTAAAAAATTATTATATTCTTCTTGGCTAACTTGTATATTAAAAAGATAATAATTTTTATTTCTTAAATTAACACACCCAAAACAATTTGTGCAATTTAAACAATCTTTCAAATAAAATGAATCTGTACACTTATAACAATATAAACAATGCTGTAAACCATAGCTTTTCTCACAACAGACACAATCATATGACAATTCTACATCAATACAATTTAATAAATCACTACTATCTTTTGTGTTTTGACAATCAACACTATAAAATGTATTTTCACACTCATACCCACCCAACAATATATAACAATTCTTACAAAAAGATGCCTGATTAATATAATCAGAATTTTCACATTGATCAACAGTTAAAGCTAGGTGTGGTGTTTTTGGTTTAAGCTCAAAATATTGTTCAAAAAATGGGCGGTTAAAATCAAAGTCTTTACCATATTCTATGGCATCCCAATCTTTGTTGTACCAACAGTTTGGGCAATAAACAATATATTGACTGCTGACATTATAGACAGATAGTATCTCTTTGTGACATTTATCACATTTTCTGGCATACAAAACTTTTTCATTACGATGAATCATTAAATGTCGCATGCGGCATTGAGGACAATAACGCGATTTTGGTAAATTTAATTTCTCCAAAAATTTAAGCTCATCTTTAGAAAAATCGTATTCAGCATGACATTCTTGGCAATATGGCATTATTAAAAAAAATTAATAATTTTTAATATACCTCTTTCTGATAACACTCCGCGCAATACACGATTTCTTGGCGATCGGGAGCATATGGTGATTTTACATTTTTTTGACATTTTTGGCAGAAGCGATTAAAAAGTTCGTATGGCAAAACCATTTTATTTCTTCTATTATACCGACAATTAGAACAAAAATGCGGAATTGGCAGTTGCTTTTTTCTATAAAACTCTAGCTCTTGTGGTACAATTTTATAATTATGCTTACAGATTTCGCATTCCAACACTTCTTTTAAAAGACTATTATCAACGTCGTTAATAGATTTTGGCACATCGCTGAATAACAAAGTTGTCTTCCCGCGCACCCCTGCATTTTCGTCTCTCCATTGCCATCCATTTTGTTTAACCGAGGGTTTGTTTAATGAAAAAAAATCCATAGCTTCAGTTTCGTTATAACCAAATGGGCTATACTTGGGAGGAAAAAATTTACCCCATTCTCCTGTTTTTTTCATATGAGTAATAACTTTTGGTAACATTTTCTTATATTCCTCTTCTGTATATTGTTTATTCAAAATACAATACTCACTTTTTTTTAAATTTACACAACCAAAGCAATTTGAAACGTCGCGACAATAATCTAAATAAAAAGAATTTTGGCAATCCCAGGTAAATTTACAGTAATGACAATTATATAAATTTAAACCACAGGTAAAATGGGAAGACAATTCTCCGCCGCCGCCATAACCCTCATAACAATCTTTTGTAAATCCATTACCTCCAGTTGCAGACATGTGGCGACAATTCTCGCTGTTTAAAGCATCAAAACAACTATCACAATTTTTAGAATTTAAAATCTCATCACCTAAACAATCTTCACTTTTTTCAATCTTAGCATAAAGATGAGGAAATTTTAATTCAAAATCATGTAAAGTTTTTATTGCCTCTTGCGTTTTTTGCCAACTTGAAAAAATTTCTGCGCTTTTTTTCTCGTACTCTTCTTTGGAACATGGTTTGTTAAAAATATGATATTCTTTATTACGTAAATTCACACAAAATAAACAATTAGAACAATTGTTACAAAAAGAACAAAAATCACAATCAGTTAATTTTTTAGATTGAATACAATAATTACAGTTATAACAATCGCTTAAACGAAAACCCTCGTAGCACAATTGACTATCATAAGCACAATAGACATCACAACAATTATTGCAACCCATGGTCCAAAAAGAATAATAAACATCTTCACAACTCTCATAAACCACAGATGACATATAACAATTCTTTACCCCGAGCGAATTACAGGTATAATCAGAATTCTCATTATCACCACTCATCATGTAAAGACTGGGTACTTTTTGTGATAATCCATACCATTGTTCAAAAAATGAACGATTAAAATCAAAATCCTGACCGTAATCTTTGGCACTCCATTCATCAGCCCACCAGCATTTTTCGCAATAAACTGGATACAGTTTATCTTGAGCATAAATACTAATAATATCTTTGTGACACTTATCACACTGTCGTTTATAAAATGTTCTGCTATTGCGAAAAGCTAAAAAAGTTTGAAAATAACACTGGTGACAAATAGTGCTTTCTGGCACACCCATTTTTTGATAAAATTCTCGGTCGCGGTCGGTGATTTCAAAGTTGGTTTGGCATTGTTTACAAGTTGGCATATGGATAAATTAACGTTTTAACTAAACCTCACTGATTATATCAAAACCTTTAAAACTACCGGTAATAGCTAAACCTATAATCTTTCCGGTGCAAAGTTTTTGTTTTCTGATTTTTTTTGCTGTTTCGTTGAGTGTTGCACCAGAACCAACAGCATCATCTATTAAAAGAATATTGGTAAATTTTCTTTTATCTGTAACATAAATGGTTTGCTTGGCGTTTTCAATTCTATCCTCTTTTTTAGTTAATGATTTTTGAGGCACCGCCACGTCATTAATAATTTTTTCAATAGATAAAATATCTTTTTTTATTTGCAATTGCCTTTGTAACACATGAATAAATTGCACTTCTCGCTTAACTGTAGGCGGAATAAAACCAACAACGTCAATCCGATATTTTTTTATTATTTTATTCACTTTTGGTTTAATGTCAATAATCAAATTTTTCATCAGTTGTTTATTCTGACTTTGTTTGGCATACAACAGCATTTGACCCAATTTTGTTTTACCAAATCTTTCAATGCTGTAAAAATCCAGATAAAAAAGAAGATCAAGGTAGACGCTATCAAAAGTTTTGGTAATTTTTTCTAAACCATTAATGATATTATCAGCTGTTTTATAAGCATCATATTTTTCTAAAGTTTGAATATATTCAACTGCTGTCTTTTTAAATGGTTGGTTGGTTTTTGTACACCAATATGAAAACCCCTCTATTCCATTATGAATTTTTCCATCAGCGGTTATATTTAAATATCTTGTTTCAATGATTTTGCTTTGCTCTTGAGGAAGTGCGGTGATTATTATCTTTGGTTTGGTTGTCTTTAAAACATAAAAGACTTTTGGTGCTTTACCAATTTTGGCTAATTTTTCTTTTTCAACTAATTTTTTTAGTTGCTTATAAGTGCCTTGCCAAGAAATACCCAAATAATCCGACAGTTCAGTTGCGGATGCCTGCTGTTTATCTTGAATATATTTAAGAATTTTTTGAGCCGTGTTACTGGTCATAAGTATATGGTATATAGTTTATAGTTAACTGTCAACCATAAACTATGTATTTTTGCTAATTTTGGTAAAAATATAAAACATCATCACACATTAATCCCCTAATACACCTCTTTCCGATAGCACTCCTCACAATACACTATCTCCGGTCGGTCGGGAGCGTAAGTGGTTTGAATTTTTTTCTGACATTTGTCGCAAGTGCTATTAGTAAGCGATTCAATTCCATAAGCAACCATGCGTCTAGCAAAGCGGCAGTCTGGGCACTTGTGTGGAATAGGAATTCCCTGTTTTTGATAAAAATCTAATTCCTGTTTGATAATCTTATAATTTTTACCACATTCAGCACAGCCCAAAACCTCTTGAATTATATCCCGAGCAACATCGTTAATACAATCTGGTATGGCAACAGTTTTAATAGTTTCCTTACCATAAGTACCACCAATATTATCTTTCCACAGCCAGCCCTCAGTTATGGTTTCTTCTTTTGTTTTAGAAAAAAACTGAATTGATAACGCTTCATTAAAAGCAAACGGTGCAATCTTTGAAGGAAAAAACTCACCAAATTCACCGGTCTCCCTCATGTGTGCAATAATCCTTGGAACCAATTCGTTGTACTTCTTTTCTGAATACTGTTTGTTTAAAATACAATGTTTGAGTTTTGGTGCTGAAACAGAACCAAACATATAATCAGAGTGAATACAAGTTGAGCTATAGTAGGAAAAGTTAGTCCAGGCAGAAATCGAACAAAACAAACTTCGATTTGAAAAAGCCCCAGACACATTTTCATAGAGTAGTTCGCTATCTTGATGCATGTTGCAATCCATACAATCTTTCATGTTTTCAAACTCATAAAGATATTGCAAATTCTCACCTTTTTCACCGCTTCTACATTCAGTACAGTTGTCACAGTTAAATAAATAGTCACCAGTTGAATTGAATGCATTTTTATTATGACTCGCCTTGTGTGGTAGTGTTATAAAAAATTTCGTAGACTTTTTTTTAAATTCTTCTCTGCCACTACAAGATCGTAATTTCTCTTTTACTACTGCAATTTCTGTATCTGTTGCGGGCTTATTAAAAATCTGATTTTCTTTGTTATTTAAATTTTTGCAACCAAAGCAATTTATACAATTTTTGCAATTTTCCAAGAAAAAAGAATCAGTACAATTTTCAGAATCCTGAACGTGCTGTGTATTGTAACAATTGACACTATTAATTAGTTCATAACTCAACTGGCATGCCTTGCTACGAAAAACATCTGCACATTCTTTATTTTGAAACGACCAGCGCGAGTACATTGTTTTCTCACTCTCCCATGACGCAAAACACAAATAGCAATCTTTACTATGACCAATGCAGTTGGAGTAGTCACAATTTTCATTCCCCTCTGAAACAGTGTTAAGTTGTGGAGTTTTTTTCATTAGTTCGTCAAACTGCTCGAAAAACGGCCTGTTAAAATCGAAATCTTGCCCATACCGCAGTGGGTTCCATTTGTCAGAATAGTAGCATTGCACGCACACGCTCTGATACGGACCATTAGCATCATAAGAACTGATTATCTGCTTGTTACAAAGCACACATTTTACTTGATACAAAGTACGTTCATTGCGCCATAACAAACGTCTAATTTGTCGACATTCTGGACACCAAGTTGGTGCGGGTACATCAATTTTCTCATAAAACTCTCGGTCGCGGTCGGTAATTTCAAATTGACTGTGACATTGTTTACAGTTTGGCATATTTTTAAAATTTAAATAAATTGTCCCAAAATAGTTTGCTCAAAATTAGGTAACCAATTTTTAGAAATTAAATATCCGTTGATTAATTTTAGGGTTGCTGTTTTCCTGTTTAAATTTACCACATCGCTTGGAGTTGCGGTAGTTTTTACTTCATAGGCTTGTTTTTTATCCACAATAAAATCAATTTCTCCTCCATTTTTAGTACGATAATAATTTAATTGTCCGTGGTGGTGTAACTGATTATAAATGGCGTTTTCCAAGAATTGTCCGTCGTTTAAATTAGCCATTATTTTCAAAATTCCGTTATCACAAAAATAAATCTTTTGCATACCAGAAACTTCTCGATCAACACTTTTACTAAACGGCGATAATAAATGGATAAAATAAGTGGCCTGTAAAAAAGAAAGATAAGAATAAACAGTAGTGCGGGTAATTTGTAATTCTTGAGAAATTTTTACCAAATCAAGTTGACTGCCAACTCTAGGTGCTAATAATAAGATTAAATCTCGTACTTTAGCATTTTTTTTATAATCCGCGAGTGCTAAAATTTCTTTTTGAAAATAAGAACTAAAAATATCTTTTAATAATAATTCTTTTTGTTGTACATCTTTTTCTAACACCACCCTGGGAAAACCTCCCCAGGTTAAAAATTCTTCATACAATTTATCAAATAATTCATACTCAACTTCTTTAATAGCGGTTTTTCTTTGTAACTTTTTAAACGTCCTCACATCCGCTTGCCTAAAAGTTAAAAATTCTTCGAAGTCTAAGGGAAACAATTCAAAAAGAATTTTTCGTCCAGCTAAACTTTCTGGAAATAAATTTTTTAAATAATAACTCGCTGAACCGGTTAAGATAAATTTAATTTTGTAGTGATCGATCAAATATTTTACGATCTTGCTAATTTCGGGAAAAAATTGCACTTCGTCAACAAAAACATAAATACGCCTATGCTCATCTAATCTGCCAACATTAATAATATTTTGATAAATATCATTATAATCAATATCTTCAAATTGCTTTACATCCAAAGGATTTTCAAAATCAAACCAAACTTTATTATTTGATAAGTCATTATATAACTTACGCAATAAAGTGGTTTTGCCACTACGACGCATACCAGTGACAATAATAGCCTGTTCATTATCAAATTGTGTTCTAATTTTCTCTTCTATTTTACGTTTAAAATACATAATGGACATTATTACTACTAAAATGTATAGTACCAGTATACATTTTATATAATAAAGTGTCAAGAATTTTAGCTAATAAACCTCTTTCCGGTAACATTCTTCACAATACACTATCTCCGGTCGATCGGGGGCATAGGTGGTGCTAATTTTTTTCCGACATTTGGCACATGTGCTGTGATAGAGTCGGCAGTCGCGGCGCAAACTTAATCTATTTTTCGTACGACACGCAAAACAGAAATGCGGCAAAGGTAAGTTGTGTTTTTTATAAAAAGATAATTCCTGCGATATTATTTTAAACCCTTGCCGGCATTGCTCGCAGAGATAAATATGTTTCAAAAAATCAGCGTTTATATTTTTGATATTTCTTGGCACTTTACCCCAATCAATGGTTGCCTTGCTTAGTTGGTCTATTTTTTCATCTAACCAATAAAATCCCAATTTTTGAGCTTGGGTTTTTGTTAAAGGGAAAGTTCGTTGGGCCAAAGAATCATCATAAGAATGTAAAGACATATCGGCCGGAAAATAATCGCCATATTCACCGGTTTTTTTCATGTGAGCAATAATTCTATTTTTGAGTTTAAAATATTCTGCTTTAGAATACTGTTTATTTAAAATACAATATTTTTTGTTAAAAATCCCCGCACAACCAAAACAATTTTCAATGTTACGACTTTCTATACAATAGGCCACGTCTGTACCGTTGCGTATCTTATCTGAACACAGCATATTATAATCATTATAGCCGCCGGCGCAATTATAATTTAATTCACTCATACCAGCATAAGCAATGTCCAGGGAATTTTTAATTTGCAACACATTAAAACCATTAATAACATTTTCACAAGCAACTGCGTCATAGCAATTAGTACACAAATCGCTATTACTGATATAATCGCCTAAACAATCTACGGAAGCAATAATCTTGTGAGCGCGATATATCCCTTCCTTATTTTTAAGATCAACAAATCTTTGTTTCACTGCTTGCGATTTTTGATAATTTCCTAAATCTAGAGTGGCAATTTTTTGTTTATATGTCGCTTCGTCCAATTGTTCATTAAAAAATAAATAAGAGGCGTTTCTTTTGTTGGTGGCTCCAAAACAATTCGTGCAACCAACACAATCATAAAGAAAAAAGGAATCTGTGCATTTTTTACACTCTTGCGAAAAATACAGATTATAGCTTTCTTCCACGTCAATATTTTCATAGCCAATTTCTAAAGCGGTAGTATGATAACAATCCACCACATCAGTATTTTTAACACACCATTCCGAATAAAGAACTTGCTCGCACCAGCCGGCGGAAAAACACAAATAACAATTTTTTAACTCTGTTGCTCCACTGCAATAGTCGCTGTTGATATTTTTCGGATCCCCGTTCATGCTCACTTTAGGCACTTTGGTAAAAAGCATTTTGAATTGTTCAAAAAAAGATCGAGAAAAATCAAAATCCTGACCATAAGAAAGCGCATCCCACTTGTTAGACCAAAAATAATCTTGATCATAAACCGTGTAAACAGAATCTGAAGAAATATAAGAAATAATTTCACAACCAGTAGCCGCACAAATATTTTTATAAAGACGATGATTATGACGAAAACATAATTGCAACTGGAGCCGACAATCCGGACAAAGTTTGGGGTGGGGAACATCAAATTGACCAAGCGCCTTCTTTTCTGCCGAAGTGATAACAAATTCGTTTTGGCATTGTTTACAAGTTGGCATATAATTTTTGTGTTTGTTTTTTCATTATTTTCTGGTATCAAAACTGCGATAATAAATATTTTTCACAATTTCACTGCAAGCAAAATAAGCAACCACCAGGCCTAAAATTAAAATCATGTGGCTGGCGCTGGGTTGATGAAAATGAAATACTTTTTGACCAATGTTAGTAAACGGCAAAGCAACAGTGATGAAAAAAGCACTGCCGGAAAGCCATAAAATAATTTTGGAAGGAAAAACGGCTTGGTAAAAAGGCAGTCTGGTTCTAATGGAAAACAAAAAAACCAATTCTGTTAAAATTGATCCGATAAACCAATTGGTCTGCAAAACTTCTGGAGAAATTTTATGAAAAAAACCAAAAAACATAAAATCAAACACCGTACTGACTACTCCTAAAATAGTGGCAATGATAATAATGTCTTTAGCATTATATTTTTTAGGCGACCTGGTTTCTGCTTGATCCACAGAATCAGTGGCAACAGAAATCATGGGAAAATCAGACAAGAGATTAACCAAAAGCAATTGCACCGGGAGCATGGGTAAAAAATCAATAAACAAAGAGCCAATGGCGACTGCATAAAAATTACCAAAGTTGGAAGCAAGAGTGGCTTTTAAATATTTAATGGTGTTGGCAAAAATTTTCCTGCCCTCTTCAATGCCGTCTATGATTACGGCCAAGTCTTTTTGTAATAAAATAATATCTGCGGCCTCACGCGCAATGTCTGAAGCTCCTTGTACTACAATAGATACACCGGCGGCTTTCAAAGCCGGGGAATCGTTAATACCTTCACCCAAAAACCCCACTTCGTAATTTCTCTGTAAAAGCTGAACTAAATAGTGTTTTTGTTCCGGATCGGTTCTGGCAAACACCGATATGTTTGGTAAAATTTCTTTTTGTCGTTCTGGTGTTTGAGAAATGAATTCAGAGGCTAACACCACTTGTTGATTTTTTTCCGTCAAGCCAATTTTTTTCGCCACATTAAGCGCTACTTCTTGACTATCACCGGTAATAATTTTAACACCCACGCCTAATTTTTCAGCTTTTTGAATAGCCGTAAGTGTTGATGGCTTAATAGGATCCACAAAACTAATACAGCCCTCAAAATTCAAATCTGTTTCTAAAAACGCTAAATCTGAAACAAGTTCGTCTTTTTTAATTTTTCTGATAGCCACAGCTAAAGTACGACAGCCTTGCTGACCAGTCTTAAGAATCCACTCTTGCAAAGTTTGTCTTTTTTCTTGATCTAAATTAGAACACAATTTTATTATTTCCTCCGGTGCTCCTCTTACAATCAATGATCGTTCGTTATTATTATCTTTGATTAAAACACTGTTTCTGCGTCTTTTTGGATCAAAAGGGCACTCTTCCAATTTTTCAAATTGAGCTAACAGCTCTTGGTGAGACCAAGCTTTTTTTAAAGCCACATCAAAAGGCTCTAGGCTTTCTTTCATAAAACATCCGGTCAAATTAGCGTATAATAATAAATCTTCCTGCCGGTTTAGGGCTAAAAGTTCTTGCACTTTTAGTT
>MHKJ01000007.1:10841-19959 GCA_001818355.1 Candidatus Kerfeldbacteria bacterium RIFOXYC2_FULL_38_9
CCACGCGATAAAGACAAGGTGGTAACCACCGGCAAAGCTTCGGGAATAACAGAAACAGCCAAAGCAATGGAAAAAATTAAAAGTTGCGCAAAATCCGCTTTTTCTCCTTTAATCACTACGTTGGCTAAAAAAACAAAAACCAAAGTGACCACCGTGAGTTTTAAAATAAAACTGCTAAATTTGGAAATGCCTTTGGCAAAACTGCTTTCTTTAACGGTTTCGGTGGTTAATTTTTTTATCTGACCAAAGGCGGTTTGTTCACCAACAGCCAACACTACTCCTTTATTCAAACCCGCCACTACCGCGGTTCCGGTAAAAACCAAATTAGTCGCTCCGTAAATATCTTGCGGTTCTTGGCTGAGGGTTGATCCGTTTTTATGGACGGTTACAGATTCACCGCTTAACATGGCCTCGTCTATAATAATATCGCCATCTTCTATTAACCTCATATCCGCCGGTACCATGTCGCCATTTTCTAAAAAAACTATATCACCCCTAACCAATTCACTTGAATTGAGCACCACCTCTTGGCCGTCTCTGAGAACTTTGGCCGTTGATTTGGTGTATTGACGTAAAAATTTTAAAGCTTGTTCTGACTTAAATTCCTGATAAAAACCCAATAGCGCGTTCACAAAAATAAAAAGCAAAATCATGCCGGCATCTAAAGTTTCTCCTAAAAAAAAAGCCAAAACCGCGGCCAAAAAAAGAAGATAAATAAAAGGAGATTTGAATTGGCGCCGTAAAATATGCCACCAGTGTAATTGTTCACCGCTTAGGGTATTTGTTCCTTCTGTTTTTAAACGCTCTTGTGCTTGTTTGGTGCTCAGTCCATGGATAAGCGAAGAGCCAAGTTCTGAAGTTATATCTTCATTTGACCGAATAGCATACGAATAAATTTTGGCGACCATATTTCACTTAAGGAAAAATTTTATAAACAATGTTTGAAAAAAATTCTCTATTTAAAACGATAAACTTTATTATAATTAGTTCCCCATTCTACATAAGTATGAAAAGTCTTTTTCAAATTACCCTTTTTTACGATAATTCTTAATCTGGTATAATTAGTTGCTAAATGTGTAGCTATGAATAAGCCTTTCTTATTAGTTTTGCCAGTCCACAATATTGTACCGTTGTCTTTCTTGATTGTAACTTTTGCTTTTTTTATTTTGTTATAATTATCATCTAAAACCCTGCCTGTTAATTTACTATAGCTTTTTTCAGTCATCACCACGTTATCAATTTTTGCTGTAGTTAATTTATTAGCATCGTTATTAACACCAAAAATCACTTCCAGTGTTTTGCCGGCATATTGCGTGATAGTATAATCTTGCTGACAATATTCAGTTTCATCAGACGGGTAAATGGTATCTTTAATGTAGCTTTCATTGGTAGCCTCATCTTGTAAAGTAAAAGTAAAATAATCCGTATTAATATTGTCTGTGGTAATAAAGTCACAATCAAAACTCAGGGTCACTTTGCCAGCGTCTGGCGTTATTGTGATGGCTTGTTTGGCTTCTTGGTATGCGTTTAAACCCCCTAATAATAAATAATGAGTTGAATAATAATCGTCATATATAATATTGGTGTCTTCGTTACAATTACTGCACGACCAATCATCAAGCTCATTTTCAAAATTCCCATTATTAACAAGGTCGTGATTATATATCTCAGTACCGAAAGTAGGTAACGCGATTAACATACCTAAAGTTAATACTATAGTGTAAAATTTTGGCATAATTTTCCTCCTTTAATTATTATTAAATTATCTTAATTTTAGCATAAATGATTTGCTTTGTTAATTAACGCTGATAATTTTGAAAATGTAATGATGATAATGTCTTTAGCATTTTAAATATTCGCGTGCCCTAAATAACAGCCTGAACGCAATCAAATCAATTGTTTCTTCTGAAGTTGTTGACTGTATTGTTATATTTTCAGATGATGGTTTATTCGGATAAATTTCTCGTGCATACTGACCAGACGTTATATATTGCTGATCATGAGAATCATTTAACGATCCACCCATTTCGTTTAAACCTCGCGCAAGCAAATGTATCACTGGCATGTTTAATCTACGTGTTTTTGTCGCATCATGAGTATAAAGCGTAATATCATAATTAACATCAAAGTGAAAGCCGGAATCAAGAAATGGTGATGGTGCATTGCTCAATTTGCTTAGTCTCTGGGGAACCACATCAACTGGTATTCCACGAACAAAAGTTAGATTAATTCCAGCCAGACATTCGTCCATTATGTAGTTAAGTACTTGTCCCGCTGACTGAGTGTCTTTTAATAATTTATCAAAAAAAATTTTAAGAATTTCAACGTCTTGTGCGTATTTTGGGTCTTTAATAATTTTGCCTTGTGCGGCGCGGAAAGCGCTAACAGCTTTATTACGTACGTCCTCAGATTCTTTTAAAGATTCACCAAAAAAAGTCATCATGTCTCTTCTTAGCTCTCCTATTTCAATTCCATTAGTGCCATATTCTTCCGGGTGTTGTTGTTGATATTGGAGTACTGCGTCAAATTCATTTTTATCAAGCAATACTTTACTTCCAATATCTAATGTTTGTCTTTCTTCTGGTTTTCCGTAGGGTATGATCGCATTTAAAATGGGTTTTTCTCCTGCTCCTAGTCTGTTTAAAAATACATATCCGGCGTCCAACAATTCACCCCTCGTAACCCGCCCTTCTTCTAAAGCTATTAAGTCAACGCCGGCAGTTTGAAGTTGAAAAAATTCAGGTGAATTCTTTTTTAAACCAATAATATGAATTACTTCGTTTCTATCTGCTACTCTCATCTCTGTTTGCTTCAACAATTCATAAACAAATGGCTGTTTTTCCCGCCCTGTTACTTTTTCAGGCATATTTTATAATGATGGTTAAAATTTTCTCCTCTGAATTTTCAAAGTCGATACGAAGTAACTTCGTTCGAACTGTATCGTATCATAACTGAAAACATTGATAAATTGCAAATTTGGAACAGCGCCATGCACCAGGTGTGTAGTGTTCCGGTGCGAAAGCCAGAACTTGTGGTTACGCTCTAAACCTTGTAGAATAAGGGAAAATTAACGATTTTACTATGAATGATATAGAACACGGACGACACAGACGTGGGAAAAACCAAAAAAAAGAGATTGCCATTGCTGTGGCAGGCGCTGTTCTGGTAAATGCAGGCGCTACTTATCTTCTATTTAAAGAACCAACGCCAATAAAAGAAACACCTGCGGAAATCACTAAATCTAAATCAGAAAAAGAACCTAGCGCTGTCGAACAGGAAGCAGTATTAGAGTTTCAACATATAGCCAATGAGTTAATTGAACAGTATCTGGATCCCTCATCTCCGGAATATGAGGGTGAAAATGCTACAGTGCCACCATTGGCATATTATCGCTTAACCGATACCCATAAAGTTGTAGAAAAGATACGATTGAATAACGATAGTACGACGGAGCAAGGTGAACAGTATAGTATAGCAGCTGCTCAAGAATTAATGGATCGAATTGAAACCTTAGTGCAATATCCAGAATTAGATTGGACAGGTAATCCTGAGCACGATTTACTACTAGTGCAAAAATTGATGTTTGAATTAAAAGACGCTCTTTTTAAAAAACTCTATTATAAAAGAAATGGTACTATCTCTAGCCAAGTTGATACTGGAATTATTAACTGTACCGTGTCTCGTATGACACCAATTATTTTAGAAGCCGCTTATCGTTTAAACGGCATCGATGCTGCTAAACTAAACCAATACCGTGCCGCGCGTTCCGAACAACATATTTCTACTGCTGTAATAGATAGCTCAGCAAGTGCTGTACTCGTATTTGAAGAACAAGCTATTAGTCATGATCCGTTTGTTTACGATACAAACTTTAAAGGCGCACCAGTAACAGTATATCCATTAAATCAACATCTCGTTGAATATTTAAAATTGTATGCCACTGATTTAACTAACGAGCAACAGAAGTGGATTCCTGTTACGTTAGATGACATTGATTTAAACCTGCCGGATATAGTTATATCACTTGAAAAAGTTGAGTATGATCTTGATGAAAACGGAGAAGAGAGACTAATACCAATAATACCACCGCCAGGTCAGAATGATAAATAATTTGTCGGGGCGGTGAGAATTGAACTCACGATCTCTTGGTCCCAAACCAAGCGCCTTAGCCGCTGGGCTACGCCCCGAAGGGATTTACTAATCAAACTGATGCCGGGAGGCAGGATCGAACTGCCGACACAAGGATTTTCAGTCCTCTGCTCTACCACTGAGCTACCCCGGCAAAAACGTGGGTACACCTGGACTCGAACCAGGGACCTCTTCATTATCAGTGAAGTGCTCTAACCAGCTGAGCTATGTACCCTTAATTGCCAAAACAATATAACAAATAAAAGTCCGTATGTAAAGACAAACTAACAAAAAAACCCAGATATTGGGCTTAATTGCTTTAACATCTTAATACACGATAAGAAAATAAACCATCTTAATTTTGTGACCTAAAAGTCTACAATCGATCATTTTGAAATAACAATATACATGAAGTAAATTGTTATTTTGGTCTCCCTAGAAAGGAGGTGATCCATCCACAGCTTCCGCTACGGATGCCTTGTTACGACTTCACCTTTGTTACCAGCCCTACCTTCGTTCCGCATTACTTGCGGACCTTCGGGTATTGCCGGCTTCCCTGGTGTGACGGGCGGTGTGTACAAGACCCGAGAACGTATTCACCGTACCATGGCTGATATACGGTTACTAGCGATTCCAACTTCATGAGGGCGAATTTCAGCCCTCAATCCGAACTGGGGGTGTATTTATGGGATTTGCTCCGCCTTACGGCTTGGCTTCCCTTTGTTTACACCCATTGTAGCATGCGTGTCGCCCAGGACATAAGGGACATGCTGATTTGACGTCATCCTCACCTTCCTCCGGCTTATCGCCGGCAGTCCACTATGAATATTTAACATAGTGTAAGGGTTGCGCTCGTTACCCCACTTAAGGGTACACTTCACAGCACGAGCTGACGGCAACCATGCATCACCTGTCATCGGGTTCCCGAAGGCACAGTTCCATTTCTGGAACTTTCCCGAGATGTCAAGTCCTGGTAAGGTTCTCCGCTCGTTATCGAATTAAACCGCGTGCTCCACCGCTTGTGCGGGTCCCCGTCAATTCCTTTGAGTTTTAGTCTTGCGACCGTACTCCCCAGGCGGGATGCTTAACGCGTTAGCTTCAGATACCAAAAGGATCGACTCCTCTGATATCTAGCATCCATCGTTTACAGCGTGGACTACCGGGGTATCTAATCCCGTTCGCTCCCCACGCTTTCGCTCTGTAGTGTCAGGAATGTTCTAGTAAGCTGCCTTCGCCATTGGTGTTCTTGCTGATATTAACGCATTTTACTGCTACACCAGCAATTCCGCTTACCCCTTCCATCCTCAAGTTTGGTAGTTTCAAACATGCTTCCGAAGTTAAGCTTCGGGCTTTCATGCCAGACTTACCAAACCACCTGTGAGCTCTTTACGCCCAATAAATCCGGATAACGCTTGGGGCCTTCGTATTACCGCTGCTGCTGGCACGAAGTTAGCAGCCCCTTATTCCTATGGTAACATCACTAATTTCTCCCATAGAAAAGCAGTTTACACTCCGAAGAGCTTCTTCCTGCACGCGGCGTCGCTCCCTCAGGCTTTCGCCCATTGGGGAAGATTCTCGACTGCAGCCACCCGTAGGTGTCTGGGCAGTGTCTCAGTCCCAGTGAGGGGGGTCATGCTCTCACACCCCCTACCCGTCGTTGCCTTGGTGTGCCGTTACCACACCAACAAGCTGATAGGCCAAAGGCTTCTCCCGAAGCGAAAAATCGTTTACATGGGAATGACTTACGTCCCCCCATGACTATTGAGTATTAGCCCCAATTTCTCGGGGTTATCCTCATCTTCGGGGAAAATTACCACTGTCTTCCTCTCCCGTTTGCCACTATATCGTTCGACTTGCATGCCTTATCCACGCCGCCGGCGTTCATCCTGAGCCAGGATCAAACTCTCAATAAAAATGCTAATGAATATCGTTCTAAACACTAAATGTTTAGAGGCGATATCCGGATTTGTTTTTTTCTGAAATGATGGTTCATTTCTTACCGTGTATTCAGATGTCAAAATACCAACGTTTTGCTTGCTAATCAAGCAGTTAAAAAACGTCTAAAATCAGGAAAAAAGGTGCTCTCAGCCCGATTTTAGCCGTCTTTGTTAAAAATTTATATTGTTCTTATGAACTTTTAAATATACTTAGCTTATTGATAGTACAAAAAGAAATTGTTTGTGTCAAGAAAACCAGGGCTTTAACCCACAGGTTATGCACAGATTTGTTTAAAAATTTTCACAAAATGCTGTTTAAGTTTTTTTGGACTGTTTTTTTCTCCACTCGGCTATTTCCGGATGATTGCCGGAAAGCAAAATTTTAGGAACTGTGTGACCATCAAAAACTTCCGGTCGAGTATAATGCGGATATTCCAAATAACCCGGGGTGGAATGGGATTCGTCTTGATTGGACTCTGTGTGTCCCAAAACTCCCGGCACCAAACGACTAACGGCATCGATAATCACAGCAGAACCTAACTCTCCACCAGTGAGAACAAAATCACCAATGGATATTTCTTCATCAATATAATATTTTATCCGCTCATCAACTCCTTCGTAGCGTCCACAAACAAAAATCAAATGATTATATTTTTGAGATAATTCTTGAGCTTTTTTTTGGTTAAAACGCGCGCCCTTGGCCGACAATAAAATAATGCGATGTTTTTTTCTTTTCCTTATCGCTTTAATAGTGCGCGCTAAAGGCATAATTTTCATCACCATACCGGGCCCGCCGCCGTAAGGAGTATCATCGACTGTTTTGTGTTTATCTGTTGATTTGTCACGCGGATTATGAAAACGCACCCCTATTTTTTTGGATTTTTGCGCCCGCTGAAGAATGCTAGCGTTTAAAACCGAGTTAAGCATTTCGGGAAAAATGGTAATAACATCAAAACGATACATGAAATTAAATGTCCTCTTCTCCCATCTCCAATTCTTGAAAATCTTCTTCATCAAAAGGCTGGTATTTAATGTTGCTGATTTTCCAAGGCTTAAAAAATTGCGCCCAAGAAGACCAGGTATTGTCTGTATCTCTCACCAGTTTAATAATAACCGGATCTTCATACTCATCTTTACCATCACCGAAAGTAACTGTGACATAGGCTTGATAATGATGGGCAAAATAACGTGGCGTAGGATCAATAATAGTTGTGTCGTTGCCATATTTATTTTTTTCCGGAACCGTTTGAGAACGCCAAGCTTCATCTTTTTCAATTTTAGAAGAAAGAGAAGCGGAAATCACCCAGTCTTCCACAAACCACTGGACGTTTTCTTGCTTATTGGCTTGGACTTTACTGCTGACTAAGCTCATGGCTGTTGCTTGATCTTTATTTTGCACGGCTGTTAAAAAAGCGTTTAAAGTTTTTCCCGGGGTGTTACGCCAAGCCAAAACACCCATGACCAGTCCGGCTAAAATTAAAATACCGGCCACGATAATCGCAATGATAAGAATTTTTTTTGTTGATGGTTTCATTTTGGTAAATTATTTATTTATTACAGTATAGCAAAACCCTTATTTTTATCAATTTTTAACTCAAACCAAAAACCTCCTGAGAGGAGGTTTTGGATTATGGTTGTTTTAGATATCAAGGTTATCGATAGCACTTCCTGAATTAGTAGTCTCAGGAGTTGCTGTTGTTTCCGCAGAGCGTCTGGGCGCTGGGCGATGAGAACCTTCTGGTTCGTTGATTTTTAAATTCACGCGAGCGTGATTTTTGGCGCCAACCACTCTTAATAAGGTGCGCACGGCTTTAGCCGTTTGACCTTGGCGACCGATTACTTGACCGAGATCGCTTTGATCAACATTGAGGGTGATTAACACACCCATCTCGTCGGTTTTGCGTTCTGTCGATACTGCCTCAGGGTTGTCAACAAGAGCCTTGATGACATACTCGACAAACTCTTGATCGTTAAATACTGCCATTGCTGTAAAACTTTAATTGTTAATTTACTACTGTCGTTTATTTAAAACAAAACAGTAATTTGATTATATCACGGGTATTTTTAGTGTCAACGTGAATGATTTATGTTGTTTTAACTTCTTTAACTTCAGCTTTTTTTGGTTCTTCCGCTTTTTTTTCTGTTTCTGCTGTTGTTGCTTTTTTCTTGGATTTTACCGAACGTCTTTTGGGCGCAGAAATAACGCCGGTTTCTACCAGCATATTATGCACGGTATTAGAAGTTTGAGCACCTACGGAAAGCCAATATTTCACGCGTTCTGCATGAATTTTAAGTTGATCTTTTCTGTCTTTCAACAGAGGGTTGTAGTGACCTAAAATTTCTTTGGCCGCGGCTTTTGGGGCTTGGGTTTTTTCTTGCACAACCAGACGAAAAGCAGGGCTGTTTTTACGACCAATACGAGCTAAACGAATAACTAACATGGATTTGATGTTTTAATTTAATAATTTTGAGCACTGGTGATGTATGTCTAACCATAACAAAATCATTTTTTTTGTCAATCTGTGACCATTTCTTCGGCCTCTTTCAATTCCACGCTTAAAATGTGCGATTTTCCCTCGCGTCCCATGGTGACCCCATAAAGAATATCAGCCGCGCGCATGGTAATGCGGTTATGAGTAATAATAATAATTTGAGTTTTCGTAGCTAGAATTTTAATAATGGCTGATAATTTTTCAGAATTTTCTTCATCCAAAGCCGCTTCTATTTCATCTAAAAATACAAAAGGCGAAGGATTGTGTGCAATAATCGCGCACAACAAAGCAATGGAAACCATAGACTTTTCTCCTCCGGAAAGAGCGGCCACATTAGTAACTTTTTTAGTTGGCGGTTGCGCTTGCACCTCAATGCCGGAAATAACTTTCTGTTTTTTCTTTTTTTTGCCAATTAGTTCGCGTTCTTTTTCGTTATGTAAACTTTCGCCGGAGAGGTCTTGCGGGCTGTCGCTTGGCAGATCATGATCTGCCTCTGTATCTGTGAGCATTTCTAATTGAGCGCGACCGCCGTTAAATAAAATTTTAAAATATTTTTCAAAA
>MHKJ01000007.1:19990-24960 GCA_001818355.1 Candidatus Kerfeldbacteria bacterium RIFOXYC2_FULL_38_9
ATTGCCGATGAATAGTGGCATCCAGCTCATCAATGATTTTTTCCAAAGAGACAATGGAGTTCGTTAAATCTTCGCTTTGCGTTTTTAAAAAATCAAAACGTTCCTTGGTTTCTTGGTGCTCTTGAATGGTTTGTTCATCTACACTGCCAATCGCTTCCAATTGTCTTTGCAAAGAGAAAATTTTCTTTTCTAACACACCGTGGTCGGTAATTGGTTGAGTGGGTTTAAACTGATAAATTTTAGAATGAAGATCGGGCGACACCGCTCTTTCAATTTCCGCTCGTAAATCTTCACTACGCGTCTCTACCCGCGCCATGTTCACCTCTAACGTGTTGGCTTCCTGGCGCATGGAGGTGAGTTTTCTTTGTAAAGAACGCATTTCCGATTGAATACTGAGCAAACGATTTTTTTTGTCTTCTTCCTCTTGGTTAAACTGTTCAATTTCTTTGGCAGTGCCCTGCAACTGCAAATCAAAATGAGCAATCTGCGCATGCAACTCTTGTAAAGCAGAATTATATTGCAAAACTTGAGCTTTTTTGGTCTCTTTTTCATCTTGTTGATTAGCGGTGTCCAAATTACTTTGAATTTGAGCAAGCTCATCTTGATTACGGTTAATTTGAGTGTGCAGTAAGTTTATTTTATGATGGGTGGTTTCAACACTAACTCGCAACTCGTTAACCGCTTGCTGATTGTTTTCTCTTTCAGCTACCAACTTTTGTAAAGCCTGTTCTTTGTGTTTCATTTCGATGCGAAAAGCCTCTATGGTTTCTTTTTCTTCACTGTTTAAGTGATCCATGAACATAGCAAAACGCACGGTGATTTTTTTGGCTTTGGCCTGTACTTCTTTAAACCGATCTAAAGATTTGGTTTGTAAAAGTTCGCGCAAGAAAGCCTCTTGTTCTTCAAAAATATCTCTTACTTCCTTTTTAATTTCCGGCACCGTCATCACATTGGCCTGCTGTTCGATTTGTTCTTTGAGTTTTAAAATATTGTATTCTTCTTGCCGAAATTCTGCTTGTAAAGACTGAGTAATTTTTTCCAAACGACCCAGACTATTTTTATCTTGAGACAATTGTTTTTCCAAAACCAGCATTTCATCTTCATGGCTACGCAGGTCATTCATAATTTCATCTTCCTTGCGCTGTAACCACACTAAACTCAACTCACCTTGACGTTCGTGCTCTACCTCCAGCTTACCTTTTAAAACGGCCTGTTCTTTTAAAACCTGACTTTTTCTTTCTAATAACTCGTTAAACTGCTTTTGCAATGACTGATAACGTTCACCGCGCGAAGCTTCTTGAGAAATAACATCGCTTAAAGCCTGTTGTTTTTGTAAGGCTGTTTCCAAATCTTGAGCCACACCTTCTTTGGTAACCAATTGACTTTTCAATTGTTGATGTTCCGTTTGCAAACTGGCCCATAAAAAACCGTAATATTCTTCTTGTAGTAATTTTAATTCACTTTCAATTTTATCCCGCTTTTCCAAACGCCGCACCTGACGACTTAAAGATTGTAAATGAGGTTCTATTTCAGTTAATAATACCTTGGCTTTACCTAAATTATCTTCCGTACGAATAAGTTTATTGATGGCTTGATCGCGCTTGATTTGAAACTCTTTGACACCTGTGGCCTCATCAAAAAATTCTTTGCGTTCTTGCGGGCTGGAACTTAAAAAATGCGTAATCATGCCCTGACCGATAACCGCGTAAGATTTTTGACCAAATTTAGCTTGCGCCAACATCATTAAAATGTCAGTTAAGCGTACTTTGTTATTATTTAAAAGATATTCTGATTCGCCGTCAGTAAATATTTTTCTGGAAATAACCACTTCTCGGTAATCAACAGGAAGCTTGTGATCTTGATTATCTAAATACAAAGCCACGCTCGCCATGCCTAATTTGCTTAACCTGTCCGATCCTTTAAAAATAACGTCGTTGGCGTATTTACCCCGCAAAGTTTTCATGCTTTGTTCTCCCAGCACCCAACGCACGGCATCAGAAATATTGGATTTTCCAGAACCGTTAGGACCGACAATAGCGGTTAAATTTTTAGGAAATTCAAAAACCGTTTTATCCGCAAAAGATTTAAATCCTTGTAATTCTAATTTTTCTAAACGCATGGGAATTATTATATCAGAAAAAAAATATTTTGACACTCAAAAGAGTTTTTGCGATACTAAAGATATGTCTGGTAAAACCCTGGGTTTCATTTTTAGCTTAGTTTTTATCTCCGTGGTGGGAGGGTTTTATTATATGGTTCAGGGCGGTGCTATGGAGTGGGGACAGCTAGTGGTGGCAATAGCGGTTTTTATTATGCTGGTAACTTTATTGTTTTTTTATCGTGATCATCATTAAAAATATGAAAAAAAAGTTTCTTCTCTTGTTGCTGGGTTTATGTTTTGGTATTTTTCCTTTAAAAACATGGGGTGTAACCGGTCCTTATGTTTCCGTAGACACCGCTCACCGTAAAATTACTATCACTAATGACACCTCAGTTAAAGATTATGCGGTTTATACTTTAGAATTTGATAATAAAATAAAAGACTTGCAAGTTGTGCGCTTGACGCGAGCCGGTTCTTCTTATTACTTAGTTATGACTCGTACCAACAAAAAAGTAAGGTTGATATTATATGATGAACAGGTTAACAAAATTTCCTCTAAACTGATAAACGTAATTTATCATCAAAAAAACTGGGGATATGCTAAATTGAGCCCCAAAACTATTGATAACACCAAAATTTTAGAAATAAAAATTTTAAAGCTGAATAAAAACGCCAAGCCGCTTTCTTTAGTTTTGCAAAGATATACCATCAGTCCCGATCAAGAACAAATTTTTAAACGCACAGAAAAAAAAGAAGAAAATATTGTCGTGCCTAATGTCAGCGATAACGACGATGACACCGCTTCGCTTAAGTTGCTTAATTATCAACGGCAAGCCTCTGGTTTACTGCCTGTAAAACATAATGAGTCTTTAGACGCCGGCTGTGCCTTACATGTAGAATATTTACGCTTAAATGACATTCTAACCCATGGAGAAGACATAAACAAACAGGGCTACACCGAAGAAGGAGCGGAAGCCGGCATGGCTAGCGATTTGGCGGCGCAAAGTAACAAAAAATTCGCCAATGCCATTCCTTTGTGGTTCACGGCTATTTATCACCGTTTTCCCATGATTGACAATGGTTTACAAGGCGTGGGCTGGGCAGTTTCAGCCCAATCCAATATTGGTTATTATTACAAATGTTTAAATGTTTATGGAGATAAAGAATACGGAGTGATTACTGTGGCGGGACGAGCGGTAGATACTACTTTTTACAATGTCGATAATTTTGAGCCTATTGCCTTTCCGGGTCGAGGACAAATACAAGTTGATCCGATTTTTGATTCGGGAGAATCACCAGATCCTATTGCCGATTTTTCCGGCAGTTATCCGGTCGGTCAGCCAATTTCTTTAACTTTTTCTGACAACCAAACGGTTAGCACCATGAAAATTAGCCTCAAAGACAACCAGGGGAACAACGTCACTGGTTATGCGCGCGTTCCGAACGATCCTAATGACCCCAATAGCATTTACCAAGGAAATAGCGTAAGTTTTATTGCCGAACAACCTTTAAATAACAACACCAAATACACGGTTAGCGTCAGCGGAAAAGTAAATAATCAAGATTATCAAACCAGTTGGAAATTTACTACTTGGTAGGCTCTAACCAGCCTTTGGTTTTTAAAGCCTGCTCTGCGGCTTGAGTTTGCGCTTCTTGTTTAGAAGTTCCTGCGCCTTCGGCAATTTTTTGATTTTCTAAATAAACTCCGATCACAAAATTTTTAGCATGGTCTGGTCCTGATTCGCTTAAAACTCGATAAGACGGGGTGATATTGACTTTTTCTTGCGCTTCTTCCTGAAAACGACTCTTGGCATCCATGTATAATTTATATTTTAAAATATGCGGCAGTTTGGCAATCATGTTTTTGTGAATGAAGGTGGCGGCGGTATCATAATCTTTATCTAAATAAAGCGCACCGATAATGGCTTCAATGGCATTGGCTAAAATGGATTGCCGCGCTTTGGAATTTTGATCTTTGGATTCGCCATGAGATAAATACATAAAAGGCTCAATGTTCAATTGATCGGCAATAACCGAAAGCATTTGGGAATTAACCAAAGAAGCGCGCCAATTGGTAAGCTCTCCCTCAGGATTGGGATAAGTACTATAAAGATGCTCGGTAACCACCAGTTCCAAAACCGCATCGCCTAAAAACTCTAAACGTTCATTGTGATCCAAAGGAAAATCCCGGTGTTCGTTTAAATAAGAACGGTGCACCAAGGCTTGACGCAGTAAATTTTGGTTAGAAAATTTTATGCCGATTATTTTTTCTACCGCTGTGATATCTTTATTCATAATTTTTTATTTCTCCTTTTTCTTCTAAGTCACGGTAAAGAGAACCCAAAACTCCGTTAACAAACTTGCCACTGCTTTCTCCACCAAATGTTTTAGCCAGTTCAATGGCCTCGTTGATGGCCACCTTGGGAGGGATGTCTTTGGAAAACTTCAACTCATAAATTCCAATACGCAAAACATTACGATCAATGTTGGTTATTTGTGAAAGCGGCCAATCCGGAGCATATTTTACAATGATCTCATTTAATGTTTCTATATTTTTCAATACCTCTTGTAAAAGAAAACGGGTAAAGTCAACATCTTCCAGTTTATCGGAAAATTCTGTCAAATTATGTTGTAAAATCAATTCTATGTCTCTGGTTTGAGCAGAGTCAAAATCCCATTCAAAAAGAGTTTGCAAAACAATGGTGCGTCCTAAGTGCCTGTTGGACATGTTTATTTCTTTTCTTTCTTTTTAGTGATTTTTTTAGTCACTTTTGCTGATTTTTTCAAAACATCGCGACCCTTATAATAACCACAAGCAGGACATGCATAATGAGGTCTTTTGGCGTGTTGACATTTGGGGCAGGCAATG
>MHKJ01000007.1:24969-26004 GCA_001818355.1 Candidatus Kerfeldbacteria bacterium RIFOXYC2_FULL_38_9
ATTCTTTTGCTTGGTACAGACATATTTTTTTATTAACTATCAATTATTTAACGTTTGAATTATACCTTAAATATTATCTTTTGACAAGAGGATTGCCTTGTCAAAGGTTCCATTTGGCAGTAATCTTTATAGTAGTGCAATATATGCTTAAAAAACCACTAATCATCGCAAATTGGAAAATGTACAAAACGCAGACAGAAGCGCGTGATTTTGTGCAGACTTTAAAACAACAAAATGTTGCCAAAAGTTGCAACCTCATAGTTGCCGGTTCTTATGTTTTGTTGCCAATCCTAGCGCAGGAATTAAAAAATACACCTTTTCAGCTTTCCGCTCAAAATATGTTCTACGAAGAACAAGGCGCTTTTACCGGTGAAGTTTCTCCCCTACAACTTAAAGAACTAGGGGTAACTTATGTTATTTTAGGACATTCTGAAAGACGAGCTCTTTTTGGCGAAAATGATACGCTGATAAATAAAAAAATAATGGCGGGGCAAAAAAATAATATTATTCCTATTTTATGCGTGGGAGAAAATTTAGACCAACAAAAAAATGATAAAACAGAAGAGGTGATTTCGATGCAATTAAAAAATGCTTTATTGAATATTACCGCTGAATTTAAGAAAAAAATTATTATCGCTTATGAACCAGTGTGGGCTATTGGTACCGGAAAAAACGCTACCCCAAAACAAGTACAACAAATCCATTCCTTAATTAAAAGGCTAACTTCTGAGGATAATTTGGTAATTTACGGAGGCTCGGTAAAATCAACAAATGCCAGAGAGTTAATTAGTCAACCGGCTGTAGCTGGTTTTTTAGTAGGCGGAGAAAGCTTAAAAATAGAATCTTTTGTAAAAATTATTTCTAACACAATTTAGTTCCACCAAAATACTTTATATTTTCAGCAGTTTGTGTTATAATTTTGACAAATGCGGAGGGAAAAAAAACATCACAAAACCTTTCTGGCATATATACAACAACAAGAAAGAAAGGTAAGGTTTAAAAAAATTTCCGGCGCACAACGGATAATCGGCTATT
>MHKJ01000007.1:26023-29972 GCA_001818355.1 Candidatus Kerfeldbacteria bacterium RIFOXYC2_FULL_38_9
TACAAAAAGGAATCAGGCTTTTTTCCTTGTCTTCGGTATTGATGATTACTGTTTCTTCTTTAGCCCTTTTTGTTATTATACAATACATCTTTCCTCCGGAAAAAACCGCTCCGGTACAAGCCGCGGACAATAATTATATCGTTAGCAATAATAATGATGCCGGCAACGGATCTTTGCGAATGGCTATTACCAATGCCAACCTTGCTGTGGGTTCGGTGGATATCATCTTTGCCACTCCGGCCACTGATATCACTTTGGTAACAGCCCTGCCTGACTTGACCCACCCTGTCAACATGCTGGTTACCGATCCTTTCCGCATGAAAGTAGACGGCAGTAATCTTGGTCCTGGTGTTGATTGTTGGACTTTGGCCGCTGGTTCTGAAGGAACGCAAATGGTGGGGATGATTTTTCAAAATTGTCCGCGCCACGGTTTAAATATAACTGCCGCGAATAATATTACTATCGGCGGTACAGGCGATTTGGCCAATACTGTTTATGCCGTTGACAACGGCGGTTATGGTATTTATTTACAATCTTCTTCCTCCAACATTACCAACATCATCGTTGGCTATCCTCATACTGTCGGAGATGGCTATGGCAATACTTTAGGCGGTGTCTATATTGGAGGAGATAACAATACTATTGACGGACTAGTAACGGTTAATAATACAGGACCGGGTCTGGAAATTGCCACAGCCGCTGAGGGCAATACCGTTATCAACTCTTATTTTGGTTTAAAAACTGACTTGGGCAATGACTTGGGCAATACTAAAGGCGTGACGATAGCAGGAAACAATAATACTATCGGCGGTACCGGAACTGGCAATGTTATTGCCGACAATGACGAACAAGGTATTTATGTGGACAGTGTCAACGGCGGAACGATAAGTAATAATATTATTGGTCTTAATGAAAGTGCGAATATGGCGCTTGGTAATTCCAATGGAATTTTTTTACAAAATAGCCAAAACGTTGCAATAACTGAAAATACAATTTCCGGTAATAATGATAATGGGATAGCTGTTAACAGCGGCGCCAACAATACTATTATAAAAAATTATCTTGGCACCAACAGCGGTGGCTCTAATTTAGGAAATGCCGGACTGGGCATCAACAATACCAACGGAGCTACTGATATTACCATTGGCGGTACAGTAAGTAACAGCAACACTATCGCCAATAATACTTTTGGCGGAGTAGGGGTAGACGGCAATACTACAAAATATATTTTAATTTCTAAAAATTCTTTTGCTAATAATACCCCGGGTAATATTCTTTTGACTAACAGTGGCAACGAAAGTATTGCCGCACCAACCGTTGCTGGGGCCGGCTCTACTCGTATTAACGGCAGTAGTAGTGGCACCACCGGAGAGAAGGTTGAAGTATATGCTGATAATAACTATTTAGGAGAAGCCACTGTTAACAGCAATGGTGACTGGTCTTTATTGCCCGAGGACATCAGCTTAACTGATTTTAGTAGTTATGATGGCGCCAGCATCAGTGCTATTTATATTGATGGTAATAATAACACCTCTCAGTTTGCGGCAAGCGCTAAAACCCTTACCACTACTGCCGCCACTTTAACTGTTACTGATGATGCCGTGTTTACCGATGAAATCGACGTCACCGCCGCTATTGAAAATGGCGGAATTTTATACTACACCACAGACAACAGCACACCTACTGTCGCCTCTACTAGTGCCCTGGACTCTGTTTTGTTGGTGTTTACTGAAACCACGACTTTAAAAATTTTCGCCGTGGACAATAACAACAATACAACCGCTGTCCAAACAAAAACATATACCAAAGAAACCAGCACGGATGATGACAACACTCCAGATGATAACACACCAGACGACACGCTACCTGATGATAATAATAATTTAGAAGGCACTCTTGATATTAACTATCTTAAACCAAAAAATACCACTATCAATAATCTTGATGTCTATAACGCTGATGAATTAAATTACGTACCAACCAATTCTTTAAAAATTATCGGCCAAGTGGCCAATAATGCCCATCAAGTACAAGTAATCATCAGACAAAATAAAAATGACGACTTAATAGAAAGTAAATGGGTAGAAGTAAATAATGAAAAATGGCAAAGAACCGTAGAACAAAACTTAAAAAAAGGAAATAAATACACCGTCACGGCTAAGGCGCGAGTAAAAAATAATCCAGAAAAAACTTCCGCGGTTTTTTCTTTGGCAACCGTAGTGGCCACCAACCCTCAGCCAACCATTACTACTTTAAAACCCGTAGTAAACGTTACTGCTAATCCTAAGGAGTTGGTTTTTGGCGGATTATTTCAAGGAGAATACAACGGAGCTAAATTTAGAATTCAAAATGTGGCAAGCGGTGAGATTGTTAATACTTGTGCCGTAGCAGAAAACGGTGACCAAACTACTAAAAATGGTTCGTGTACTTTAGATAAAATTTTGCCCAATGGCGATTATCGAGTTTTGTTTCATTCTTTAGATCAAGATTTATTAAGTGCACCGGATTTTACCAGATTAACCGTAGCCCCGGCTGTTGCTAGGGCTACTTTTAATCTTGACGACCGCAGTGCGGATTTCAAATATCGTTTGACTACTAGTAAAAATTTAGGTCTCATTGGCCTAAAACCAGAAAACGCTATAGTAAAAATATACCTTAATGATGTTTTACAAAACATTGCTGAAACCGTGGAAAAAATAAACTGGAAAAGCACTTTGGATTTAAGTAAATATGCTTATGGTGATTATCTTTTAACTGTCAAATTTTTTGATGAAGATAAAAAAGAAATAGCCGATGATCTTATTTTCCCTTTTAAATACACTGCCAATGTTATTAACCCCTCTGTGTTGACTTCCTTGCCGGCAAAGGTTAATCAAAACACTTTTTTAAACATTATTGTTCTGGGTGGCGAGGGAGATGTTTTAACAATTTATCACAACAACGCCTCATATCAAACTTTAACTTTAAATGAAAATAAATCACAAGGAACGGCCACTGAATCCATAGCTTTGCCAACCACTACTATTGGACAACACACAATTTCTTTACAAACTAAAAACTCCGCCGCCCTATCAAGCACAACCCTGGTTTTATCTTATGAAGTTGTAAAAACTCCGGTTAATCCCGTGCCAACCACCAAGAACACACCAAACACAGAAGAACCACTTAATAATAACGAACCGGAAAACCAAAACAATCCTCCAGACAACACACCCACCGACGTTACTCCCGATCAAGAAAACAATAATCCCGTAAATAACACTCCCAATGACAACGAAGAAAATATTCCGGCCTTATGGAAAGAACCGGTAAAAACAGAAACGGAAAAACAAGAAGTTGCTCAAAGATTAAACCAACTTAATAAAACCAAGATAAACACCAAGGCCTATAGTGTCGTTACCGATGTTAATGGTCAAGTGGTTTCCCAAACAGAACTGCAAAAAAATGACCAAGGAGTTACTATTCTTTATAATACTAAAATAAGCGGCATGAATTTCAACTGGCCGGGAGTATCGCCAAAAACAGAAACACAAACTATTACTTTTGGTGGCTATACCGATCCTTATGCCCAAGTTGTCTTAACTGTTCGTTCCGAACCCATAGTACAAGTTACGAGAGCTGATGAAAATGGAGAATGGAAAATCAATGTGCCGATTGCTTTACTGCCGGCAGGCGAACATTCGGCCTATGTACAAACAACCTCTAAAGGTGTTGCTTCCAACGAAGTAGAAATTGCCAAATTTGTAGTGGTGGAAAAAGAAAAAATCAGTAGTACGACCTGGATCTTTATTGTGAATGTCTTAATTGTTATTGTCTTGTTATTGTTAGCTATCGCCTTACAATTTAGGCGCCGCATTAAACAAATGGACAGATACAGCGCGCCGCCTATTGCTAATAAAGGCAACAATAGAACTTCTTTAAAAGAAGCTAAAACCGTAGCCGCTTTAAC
>MHKJ01000007.1:30010-37548 GCA_001818355.1 Candidatus Kerfeldbacteria bacterium RIFOXYC2_FULL_38_9
AAAGTGACAGAAGCGACCGTATCTTTTTCTGCTTTAAACCGCATTAAACGCACTCCTTGGGTAGCCCTACCCAAAACGCTGACACTTTTAAAAGGTAAACGAATTACTTGTCCTTTTTCGGAAATAATCACTAAATCATGAGCTTCGTTTTCTGTTTCGGCAATAAAAGCCATCACAATTGATCCTGTTTTAGCGGTAATTTTAGCGGTTTTAATGCCAGAACCGCCCCGTTTTTGAATTTTGTACTGAGCAATATCACTTCTTTTGCCATGACCATTTTCCATAATCACAAATAGCTGATCTGCTTTACTGCCTCCGTTTTTTACCACTCCCATGCCCGCAATAGTATCTTTATTTTTCAGTTTTAAACCGCGCACGCCAGCGGCCGTTCTACCCATGGGTCGCACGTCGGTTTCTTTAAACCTGATGGCTTGGCCGCCCTTAGAAGTTAAAACAATATGATCTTTACCGGTGGTGGGCTTAACCCACATGAGTTCATCACCGCTTTTAATTTTTAAAGCAATTAAACCGGAACGGCGCACATGCGCAAAATCTTTTAAGCTGGTTTTTTTAATGGTGCCATTTTTAGTAACCATCACCAAATACTGACGAGTCTCTAGGCCGTCTAAACTTAAAGTGGCGGATAATTTTTCCGCAGAAGACAACTGTAAAAAATTCACCAAAGCTTGGCCCTTAGCGGTGCGAGAAGCTTCTGGTATTTCGTAAGCCTTTAATTGGAAAACACGGCCGTGACTGGTGAAAAATAACATATCGGCATGAGTGCTGGTCATAAAAATTTCCGAAACATGGTCTTCTTCTTTGGTGGTTAAACCAATCACTCCTTTGCCGCCCCGGTGTTGTTTTTTAAACGTATCCGGCGGTAAGCGTTTGATATAACCGTCGTCAGTAATCACTATCACCGTGTCTTCTTTAGGTATTAAATCTTCTTGAGAAAAATCACCAACCGCGTGCGGCACAATACGAGTACGACGTTCGTTAGAAAAATTTTCTTTGACTTCTAAAGTTTCTTTTTTCACCACGGCTAAAATATATTTGCGGTTAGAAAGAATTTTCTTTAGTTCCGCAATGAGCTTTTGTTTTTCTTTTAATTCTTCCTCTACTTTTAAACGCTCTAAATTAGCCAAGGCTTGCAGACGCATTTCTAAAATAGCCACGGCCTGACGCTCGGTCATCTTAAACTGTTTCTTTAAATTATTTTTAGCTTCTTCTTTGTCTTTGGATTTTTTAATGGTTTTAATAATGGCGTCAATTTTTTCCAAAGCCATGGCTAAACCTTCTAAAATATGCGCACGGTCTTGAGCTTGTTGCAAATCAAATTGCGTTCTTCTTTTTACCACTTCTTCCCGGTGTTTAATAAACTCCTCCAAAATCATTTTTAAAGTTAAAACTCGAGGCTGAATACCGCCCACTAAAGCCAGCATATTAAAATGAAAGGTGGTCTGTAAAGGCGTAAGCTTATATAAACGATTCAAAACTTTTTGCGGGTAAGCGCCTTTTTTCAATTCAATAACCACTCTAATGCCTTCGCGATCAGATTCATCGCGCAAATCTTTAATGTCTTCTATTTTTTTGTCATGTACCAATTGAGCGATTTTTTCAATTAAACTCGCCTTGTTTAATAAATAAGGAATTTCCGAAATAATAATTTTATGCAGACCGTTTTCGCCTTCTATAATTTCCGCTCTGCCACGAGTGACAATTGGTCCGCGACCGGTAGCATAGGCTTGTTTGATGTCTTTTTTGTTAAAAATATCACCGCCGGTAGGAAAATCCGGGCCCTTGATAAATTTCAGCAAATCATCAACCTCTGCTTGCGGATTATCAATTAAATAGGCAACAGCCTCGCATAACTCACTTAAATTATGAGGGGGAATGCTGGTGGCCATGCCTACGGCAATACCCACAGAACCATTAAGTAAAAGTTGAGGAAAGCGTGCTGGTAAAACTTTAGGCTCTTTATGCACGCCATCGTAGTTGGGCATAAAATCCACGGTTTCTTTTTCAATATCCAACAACATATTTTCCGTAATTTTTTCCAATTTACATTCGGTATAACGCATGGCGGCCGGAGAGTCGCCGTCCACAGAACCAAAGTTACCTTGACCCCTAACCAAAGGATGACGCAAAGAAAAATCTTGCGCTAAACGCACCAAAGTATCATAAACCGCGGTGTCGCCATGAGGATGATATTTACCCAAAACCTCACCAACCACTGTGGCGGATTTTCGAAATTTGGCATTAGCGCGCAACCCCAAAGACCACATGGCGTATAAAATACGGCGGTGCACCGGCTTCATACCGTCGCGTACATCAGGCAGAGCTCTGGTCACAATAACAGACATGGCATAATCAATGTAGGAATTGGACATTTCCTGATCAATAGGCCGCAAGCCTATTTTTCCCACAATATCAATGTCAGCCGTCTCTTTGATTTGGTTATTTGTTTTTTTTGTCTGAGAATTAAATGTGCTCTTTAGTTTTTTTCTAGCCATAATATTATTTTTTTTCTTTTGATTCCATTTGAGATAAAGCGTCAACACCGGTAGCCAGATTACCGGTAATTACTTGAAAAAATGTGTTGGTGCTGATTGTGCCTTGTTGATCATTACGAAAATTAAAAGGCCAGGCAGCCAGCCACACTAAAACAATCACCACGCCTCCTAAAATACTTAAAAATACCAACTTGCGTTGATGTTCCGGCGTACTGGAAAGTTCTGGTTCGTGATATTTAAAGTCTTTTTTCATGTAATTTTAACTAACCTGTAAAATAATTACCTGCGTTTCTTCTTGTGGCAAATCTTTTGGTTTAATAATTACTTTTTTTTCACCCTGTACATCTTTTACTCCCATTTCTTTGGCAAATTCTTCTAAACCATCTAGTTTATATTGGATGGGAATAATCAACCGCGGCTGCAGTTCACTGATAAATTCCGAGCGTTGTTTGGCGTTGCTATTGGCAATGGGCAAAAATAAAATATCAATGTCTTTTACTAAATCCAACTGCTCGTCGGTTAAAGAAGCAAGTGATTTTCCAGGATGAGCAATAGTCATGCCGTCAACTGTGATAATATAAAAATTTTGATTGGCCACATAATTTAAGCCGTAGATAAAAACCCCGGAGATTTCATACTCTCCTGGCATAGAAATTTCTTTAGGTGCTCCTTGCAGTCTTTTAAGATTATTACTTTGTTCATCTGCCAAGTTAGTAGATAACACAATATCTACCTTAAGTTTAGGCATAGTGATACCCTGGCTATCCTGAAAAGGATTGATTAAAATCAACGATTTTTCAGTCTGTAATTTTACACATTGGAAACCGTGCCAAGTAATATGCATAAAAAATTAAGATAATTATAAGAGCTTTTACCAGAATCAATTATAGCAAACCAACCCTAAAATAACAAGGGTTGATTTTGGTGTTTTTTGCCTATTTTTCGGCCTTTTCTTCTTCCGTAGAAACAGGCGTGGCGGGCGTTGGTTCTTCTTCTTTTTTCTCCTCTTTTTTCTCTTTTTCTTCACCGGGTTTTTCGGTCATTTGTTTTAAAGAAAGACCCAAGCGATGATCGTCCGCTTCAATGGAAACAATTTTAAATTTATAATCTTTGCCAATAGTCAAGACGTCTTCAGGAGTAGAAATTTTCTTCCAAGAAAGCTCGGAAATGTGCGCTAAACCATGAATATCTCGATCTAATTCCACAAACGCGCCAAAAGGATTGAGCTTTAATACGGTTCCTTCAACCACAGAGCCAACCTTGTATTTTTTAGCCACTTCTTTCCAAGGGTCTTTTTCCAGGCGTCTGATAGATAAAGATATTTTACCGTGATCAATGGAAATAATTTGTGCTTTAATTTTATCACCCACCGCCACAATATCTTTGGGATGATCTATTCTTTGCCAAGCCAATTCGGAAATGTGCACCAGGCCCTCTAAACCATCACCAAATTCTACAAAAGCTCCAAAATCCACCACGCCGGTCACCACGCCTTCCACTATCGTACCAATATTATAACCAGACAATTTTTCCGATTGTTCGTTTTCTTTGGCGGCTTTTTCGGAAAAAATAAGTTTGTTTTCCGGTTCATCCACATCAATAATACAAGTTTGAAAAGCAACACCGACGTATGTTTGCAGTTTAGATAAAATTTTCTGTCTGTTAGCGCCCTCTACGCGTGGATAATGCTCAATGGTCAATTGGGAAACCGGCATAAAACCTGCCAAATTTCCGTAGCGCACAATTAAGCCTCCTTTGTTGGCGTCTACCACAGTCACAGAAATTACTTCATGGTCTTGCATCAACTTGATTAAAGATTCCCAAGCTTTCTGGTGACCGGCTTCGCGGAAAGACAATTCTAAAACCCCCAGTTCATTCTCTATTTCTAAAACCGTGGCATTGACGATGTCGCCGGGACGCAAATTAGAAAAAATTCCGGATTCGTCTACTAATTCCGGGCCACGCACCACTCCGGTGGCTATTCCTTTAATATCGATATGCACGACGTTATTTTCAGCAGAAATGACCGTACCCTCAATAACATCGCCAACTTTTGGCAGAACAACTTCTTTTTCGTGCTCTGCAAGAAGCTTTTGCATGGCGTCGCTTTTAGCTTTAGCAACAGCCTTTTTTTGTTTGGCCATAAAAAATTATTATTATTAACCGAAACGTGACCACGTTTGCGGCAGTGAGAAAACCTCACTTGTAAATTAAACAGCTTTTTGATGATAACAGATCAGATTCTTTTTGGCAACATTGACATTTCTTAAAAAATATGATATGATTTAAATAATCTAAAATCAATAATATGTTTGATAATTTTTTTGGCAAAGGTCGTAAAAAAAAAGAAATAATTGCTCCTATACCATCGTCTCCACCGCCAACAGAACGACGAAAAGAGCCTGCTCCGATATATTTTGATGATGAGTATATGCAAAAATTTGAAGGAACTTTAACAGAAGGAGAATTACCTTATTACTGGTGTCACGATACGTTTGCCACAGCAGGACTCAGTGATATGGAAGGAACTAAAGTAGTTGGTATTCAAACCACCGGTTGCTCGCATGGCTTGAATTATAAAAAAAGGGAAGGAAATTTTCCTTTTCAAACTGCATATTATGATGAACCAAGAAGAAGAACGGGTCAAAATCTTGGTGACTTCCAAATATTCGCCTTTCATCCTTATGTTGATAACAGAAAAGCCGCTGAAAAAGTTTTTTATGTTACACAAACCCTTTTATCAGCTGCTGAATTTGGCGACAGAAGTGGAAATTATTATGAGGAAACAGGTTTAATTCCTCGTATAAGCATTGATAAATTTGATAACCTTTTTCCAAATCCGACAAGGGCTTTTACCAATCCTGAATTTTATCCGCCAAGAGGACAGGACTATCTTTATAACCAACAAAAACCTATTGGCGATCCAAGAATTTTAAGTGCGGAAACACTAAAATCAGCTGAATTGCCCAAAAGGAGCATGGTTGATATTTTTAAAGAATTGGGATTTTTTGATAAATATCAAGAGCCTAATGATAAGGTGGTGCGCACAGAATTAACAGATTTCTTTTATTTATTTTTACACACAATAACTCAAACTTCTCTTAATTTTAGTACCAGAAAACCAGAAGAAATCCAAAAAGCGCGGGGAAAAATGGTGGGTTTTTGTGATTTGCCCATGGTATTGCTTATTAAAAATTTTAACTTGGCCAAAACTAATGGTACAGCCTTGGAATTTATCAGAATGCTTTCTGTGTTTTTACCTGCTGATTTACGTCGATCTTTTTTTTATCTTACTTATACTGAAAACATCTATCGTTACCAGCGTGGAAAAAGATACATTCACAATTTTATGGTCTTGACGGAAGAATCTGGCCTAACTGGGGCTGCGTGTTCGGATGTTAATAATGGTAAATTATTTATGGTAGGAAATGGTTTTCCGCCCAGCAGAAATTTTGAACAATTAAGCGGTGTTAATTGGCCGCTTATTTTATCCCACGTGCCGGAAACCTTGGCCGATTTGGTGATGCGTTATGCTCATGATCCGGAAAGAATGTATGAAGTCGTAGAACGACTGATGACTGAAACAATGGACCAAGCCAACCAAATGCTTGATCAAAAATACAGCAATGAACCGGCAGAAATTAAAAATTTAACAGAAGAAATTAAAAAATTATACTGGAAAAGTTACTGCCAACTTTTTAAAGAATTACCTCCTCGATCAAAAAATTAAAAGGTAAGATTAAATTTTAGTACTCAAAAACCCCACCACACCTCCCAAAATAGCGGAGATCAACAAAATGATTGGTACGGATTTTCGATCTGCTTTAAGCACAAGAATAATTATGGGCAAAGACATTAAAACGGCAACTATAGTGCCTTTTAGCCAACCATCTACGCCGGGAATGTTGATGTGCGTAATAATAAAACCCAAAATAACCCATTGCACAAAAGCAGAGGCGGTTGCATATTTATCTAATTTTTGAATAATCATGGGAGTAATGTCAATAATACCTGCTATTACACCCAGTGCTAAAGATAATAAAAGACTGCGCATATTTTTATATTATTTTTTTCTTAATAATTTTATTGTAAGCAAAATACAGACAAAACACAACCGCGAAATGTTGCAAACAAAATTTTACATTTTGTTTGACAAAGGGTATAATTTTATGTACTAATATACATTTCAAAAGAATTAATTTATTTATCATGCAAAAAAATAAGAGAAAAACTCGAGTTAATAAAAATCCTTTAAAAAGTTTTGGTGTTTTACTAATCGCCTTTATTGTTTTGGCAGCCGTGTTGTCTATGTTTAACCTTCCCGGCAATACTCCCCAAGAAGTGCCCTTAAATGTGGTGGCGCAAAACGTGAAAGACGGAAAAGTACAAGAAATTAAAGTAACAGAAGGAACCAATTTAGAAATTATTCTCAAACCAGAGGGCGACAATACACCAGTGACAATCAAATCCACCAAAGAAAGTTTTGAATCTTTACAAACTCAGCTGATGAGCTATGGAGTTACTCCTGTCGAACTGCAAAACACTAATATCATTGTCACCGGCGCCAGCGGCTGGAAATATTTCTTAACAAATGTTCTGCCGTTTTTACTGCCGGCGGTATTTATCATTTTCTTTTTCTGGATGATGTTTCGACAAGTGCAGGGAAGCAATAATCGCGCCATGATGTTTGGCCAAATAAAAGGTCAGCCGGAAATGAAAGACAAGAAAAAAAACCTCACCACTTTTGCTGATGTGGCCGGCGCCAGAGAAGCCAAAGAAGAGCTGACTGAAATAGTGGATTTCTTAAAACAACCAAAAAAATATACGGCCTTAGGCGCCCGCGTACCAAAAGGAGTTTTGTTAATGGGCGCTCCTGGTACGGGTAAAACTCTACTCGCGCGGGCTGTGGCCGGAGAAGCCGGAGTGCCGTTTTTTCATATTTCCGGCTCAGAATTCGTGGAAATGTTTGTGGGCGTGGGTGCTTCCCGAGTGCGAGACTTTTTTCGTAAAGCAAAAAAATCCGCA
>MHKJ01000007.1:37615-38169 GCA_001818355.1 Candidatus Kerfeldbacteria bacterium RIFOXYC2_FULL_38_9
AAACAGTCGCGGTTGGTGTTTTGATTTTAGGTCTTTACTATGCGAGTAATTTTCTTTCTATTTATGGAATTAATCTAGGTTTCAATCAAATTAACAAAGAAACTTATTCAGATGTAAAAATAAAAGACGGAAAACAAATTATTAATATGGACGTTATTTCCGGCGGTTATCGTCCTAATTATTTTACCGTCAAGAAAGGAATTCCAGTTAAGTGGATCGTTAACGGTAAAAACGTCTTCGGCTGCCAGGGATATTTTGTTGTTCCAAAATTAGGGATATCAAAAGCCCTTGCCGAAGGTGAAAATATCATTGAATTTAATCCGACTGAAACAGGCTTCATCAACTTCTCCTGTGGGATGGGAATGTATCGGGGACGGATTGAGGTCAGGGAATAGGGATTAGACGGTTAGGGATTAGGGAATAGTTTGAGAGTAAATTTACTTATTAAATAGCCAAGCGACGCTCCAGCTACTACATCAAAGAAATAGTGGCAACCCATATAAATCCTTGAATAAGAAATGAAGATTGCCACTGAATAGTAAAACCAACTTCGT
>MHKJ01000008.1:0-11499 GCA_001818355.1 Candidatus Kerfeldbacteria bacterium RIFOXYC2_FULL_38_9
TAAATCGCCAGTGCAAATATCTACCACTCGATAAGGAATTTTTAAACCCTGCATAATTTTTTCTTCCATTTTCACTAAGTATTCGTGCATGCTAGCCGAGTCTTCCGGTTTGGCATAGATAAACATTTCCACTTTAGTAAATTGATGAATACGATATAAACCGTGAGATTCTCGGCCATAACTGCCGCTTTCAGTACGAAAACAATGAGAAAGCGCGACAATTTTTTTAGGTTGATCCAGTTCGCCTTTTTTAAAAAAATGATTTTGATAATATCCGGCCGCGGTAATTTCCGCTGTCGCAATTAAAGAAAGGTCGCTGTTTTCTATACTATAAATTTGTGTTTCTGGGCCGCGTGGATTATAACCGGTACAGTTTAATATTTCTTTTCTGGCCAAATCCGGAGTCAGCATGGGTTCAAAACCTTCTGCTAAACATTTAGCAAAAGCATATTGAGTTAACGCCAATTCTAAAAGAGCGCCACCATTTTTCCAATAGTAGAAACCATTGCCAGCAACCGTCGCTCCGTGGGCAAAATCTAAAATATCTAACTCTTTTCCTAAAGTAACATGATCTTTTGGAGAAAAATTAAATTTAGTTGGTTCCAAAAAACGTCTAATTTCTACATTTTCAGAATCGTCTTTTCCCACAGGTGCATCAGGATGGGTCAGATTGGGAATTTTTAACAGTAATTCATCAAGCTCTTCTCGCTTTGTTTTTTCTTCTTTTTCTAAAACAGTTAATTTTTCTTTGACTGTTTTTCCTTGTAACACCAAATTTTTATCTTGACCGCGGCTTTGTTTTAATTGTTGGGCGATTTGATTGCGTTCTTGACGTAAAACATCACCTTTTTGTACGGATTTTCTTAACTTTTCATCAAGTTCTAATATTTTTTTAATATCTATTTTGCTGTTTCGTAATTTGCTGTTTTTCTCCACCTCTTGGTAATTTTCTCTAATAAATTTTATATCTAACATATGTTTAATTATTTTTTAGTTGATGATTTTGGTCGCAAAAGAGGAAATAATACACATTCTCGGATAGATTTATTCATCAAAAAAGAAAAAAGTCTTTCACTTACTCCAAAGCCACAAGTAGGTGGCATGCCGTATTCTAGCGCTTCTACAAAATCATCATCTGGCATTTGTGCTTCCTTATCCCCTGCTTTTCGTAAACGGGTTTGTTGAGAGAATCTTTCTGCTTGATCTGCGGCATCATTTAATTCCGAATAACCATTGCCCAATTCGCTACCAGCAATGATGATTTGAAAACGCTCTACTTTATTTTGATCGACAACACTGCGTTTCGCCAAAGGAGAAACCGCCACTGGGTGTCCGGTAAGAAAAGCCGGACCGGCAATATTTTTACGACATTGTTTCCACAACGCATCAATCAGTTTGCTACGACTTATGATTTTTTTACTGTTTAATCCTAAAGCATCGCATTTTTTTCGCAAAGCGTCATCGTTATCCGAAAAAATATCAATTTTTAACTGTTTTTTTATTTCTGTACCATAATCAAGCTGTGGCCAGGGCTGTTCCAAATCAACATTAAATTTGCCAATGGTAAATTTTAAAGTGTTGAAAGTTTCTTGAATACATTTTTTATACATTCTTTCCACCAAAGCCATGCCTTTTTTATAATCAGCATAAGCCCAATAAAATTCCATCTGAGTGTAGTCTTGTAAATGTTCCGGACTGATGCCTTCATTGCGAAACTGTCTTCCGATTTCAAAAGTTTTTTCAAAACCAGCCACCATGAGCCTTTTTTGCCATAATTCCCCCATGGAAATACGTAAATAAACATCAATATCCAAAGCATTGTGATGAGTAACAAAAGGTTCTGCGTCCGCACCTCCGGGGGTAACTTCCAAAACCGGTGTTTCTACTTCCAAAAAGCCCTCTTGTAGTAAAAAAGAACGAATAGAGCTCCAAAAACGACTTTTAACTATAAACATTTGTCGCAGTTCTGGGTTCATCAACAGATCAAGATAGCGTTTGCGATAACGCGCCTCCTCATCAATCAGACCTTTCCATTTTTCCGGCAAGGGTCGCAAGGCTTTAGTTAAAATTTTAACTTGAGTAACCAAAAAAGATTTTTCTTTTTTGAGAGTTAAAAAAGCCGTGCCCGTAAGTTCTAAAATATCCCCAACATCACAAAAATTTTTCATAAAATCATACCGCTCTTCCCCGATGTCTTTTTGAGAAAATACTATTTGTAATTTTCCACTTTCATCTTCCAGGTGGCCGAAGGTCAATTTGCCGTGGCCTCTTTTTAATTTTAATCTGCCGGTGATAGTTTGTTTATCTTTAGTTTCAAGAAAATCATCAAAAGATTCTAAAAAATTAGCAATTTTAATCGTGCGTTGAGCTTGAGCCGGATAAGGATTGATTCCTAGTTCTTTTAACTGTTGGAGTTTTTGTTTTCTGTTCAAAAATTCATCAGGAATTTGTACCATAAAAATACTGTTAAATTAAAGACCATTACAGTTTAACAGAAAAAAGGAAATTATTCAACTGATTCAATGGTGTAGATGGTTTTGCCGTTAGGCGTAGCTACTTCCAGCTTATCGCCCACGTTTTTACCAATACAAGTTTGGCCCAAGGGAGATTCATTAGAGATTAAAAGTTTAAGAGGATCTGCTTCTGACGAGCCCACGATAGTATAAGACATTAAGTTTTTCTTATTATCTTTCATACTGACTTTAGAACCGATTTGCACCACTTTGGTATTTTTACGATGCGCGATAATCTCGCAATTTTTTATTTTTTGCTCTAATTCAAGAATGTGCGCTTCCACTACCGCTTGTTCTTCTTTGGCTTCTTGATATTCCGCGTTTTCTGATAAATCGCCCAATTCTTTGGCTTCTTTAATGCGTTCGGAAATTTCTTTACGGCGCACTGATTTTAATTCTGTTATTTCATCTTCTATTTTTTTTAATCCTTCCTTGGTTACATACAGAGTTTTATTGTCTGCCATAAAAACTTTAAAAATTATGAATAAAAATTATGATACTGTATTCAGTTGATACTGTCAACTGCGAAAAAAGGGCTATTATTAGCGTTAATTAGTAGGAGTTTTTGCTGACGAAAAATAATCTTGTAAAATTTGTTCGGCTATAGGCAAGGCAGTGACACTACCCTCGCCCCCCTCTTCTATTAAAATAGTGAGAACAATTTGGGGATTATCATAAGGCGCAAAAACCGTGAACCAAGCATGAGATTTGTCTTCATTACCAAATTGCGCTGTACCAGTTTTAGCGCCGGCACTGACTGGTAAGGATTGTAATTTTTTAGCACTACCAACTAGAACCGCCGCTTGCATACCTTGACGAACAATATTGATTGATTCTTGAGAAATTACTTGTGTGTTTTTTATCATCGGCTCAATCACGGTAGTTGTCTCGTTTTTTTGGTTGGTAATATAATCAACAACATGGGGTTGATAATAAGTGCCTCCATTGGCAAAAATACTAGTATAGCTGGCTACTTGCAAGGGTGTAACTAAAATATCTCCCTGGCCAATGGCTAAATGATAAGTGTCTCCCAAATACCAAGATTCATTTTTAAATTCTTCTTTCCATTCTTTGGAAGGTAAAAAGCCGGGCTTTTCTCCGAACAGGTCAATGCCGGTATTTTCTCCCAAACCAAATTTTTTCGCATAATCGGTAATACGCTCTACTCCTAAACCAGTCATTCCTTCGTTGTCACCGCCGCCAATATAGTAAAAAAAAGTATTAACAGATTCCGCCAAGCCTTTAATAACATTAGTCACCCCATGACCGCCGGTTTTCCAGTCGGGAAATATTGATCCACCAACAGTAATGCCGCCGGTACTGACAAAAGTGGTGTTAATGTCAATGACATGCTCTTCTAAGGCGGCGCCGGCAACAATGGGCTTAAATACTGATCCGGAAGGAAATTGTCCGGAAATCACTCGGTTAAAAAGGGGTTGTTTTTTATCTTCAGTTAGTTTTTGATAATTTTCTTGAGAAATTCCTTGCGCGAAAAGATTGCTGTCATAAGCAGGGTAAGATACCAAACTTAAAATTTTACCATTTTGCGGATTCATGGCCACCGCTGATGCGCCAGGAAAATTTTGTTCATCTACCACTTTTTTTAAGGCATTATACAAGGCTTGTTGCAGATTGGAATTAATAGTCAAATGAATATTAGCACCGGCCAGAGGAGCGGTATCGCTAAGAATGGCTTGTTCTCTGCCTTGAAAATCAACCTCTATTTCTTGTTTGCCGTCTCCACCCTTGAGTTGGTCTTCATAAGCTTTTTCTATGCCTGTTTTACCGAGATCATCCGTAGGTAGATAATCTTTATTTTCTTGTTTTTTGTTATTCAATTCTTCCTCGGTCATTTGGCCGGTATAACCTAAAACCGGGCCATACTCTTCTCGGGTTAGATATTCTCTGCTATAGGCTATTTCTAAGCGCACGCCAGCGATATTTTGAGTATCTATCATCAACCTCATAGCTTTGTCATAAGAGATGTGTTCTTCCAATACTATTGGTTGTCCGCTATTGAAAGAAGTTTGCAAATCTTCCTTAATTACAGCCGTATCTAATTTGGTAATTTGAGCAATACGAAAAGCCGCGGTTTGTAAATTTGCCTGGGATGGATATTGGATATCACGACCATAAATTATTAAACGAAAATTCGGTACATTTTTTACCAAAAGTTTTCCGTTGGCATCATAAATAACACCTCGTAAAGCGCTGGTGCGATGTATTTGCACTCTGTTACCCTCGGCTTGTTTGCGATAATTGGCGCCTTGCACGATTTGCAAAAAGAAGACTCGCAAAACTATTACCCCAAAAAATATTACAGCAATAATAAAAAGGTATTTTATAGGAAATTGTTGAGAAAATTTTTGCATTTTATCCGGTCTGGAAATAGATTGTTCAGGAGGCGCACCGTCAATTAAAAAATTTTTTGTGCTACTACGCACAGAGGTGTCTTTAATATAATTTTTAGAATATAAAGCAAAAGGGTCTGATTTCATAAATTGTTCGCCCTAAAACTAAGACGATTCTGCAAAAATCGCAATAACCAAAAAACCACACCAATTAGTAAAATTTGAAATAAAATTTGTTCCAGCGAAAAAATAAAATAAGTTTTTAAATTAAAGGAAGTAAGAACAATAAAATTAAGACTCTTTAATAAATAAGTTGTGCCTATAAAAATCAGCTCATATCCGACCATAGCGACGGCGCTATTGATTAAAATAGCGTGCAAAGCTTTATTTTTAAAAAATTTTGTTTGAAAAAATAAATAAATTAAAATAGCGCTTAAATAACTGAAAGTGATTACGCCAAAAGGTAAAAAAGAAATTAAATCTAATAAATAGCCGGAAAAAACTACAAAAAAAATAGCGGTTTTGGTTTTTTTTTCAAAAGCAAAAATAAAACCGACGATTAAAGGCAGAAGAATCAAATTATGAGCAAAATTACCGCTAATTAACACTGAAGATTGCAATAAAAAAATAAGGAAAATTACTAAAATTAAGATAAAATAGTAAAAATATTTTTTCATTAGGGTAATAAGATAGACAAAATAGATATTTCTGCTTGGCTAAAAAGTGGTGCAACAGCCGCTTGTTGAAATAAAGAACCCGGTTCATTTTTGATTTCAGTTATTTTTCCTATGACTAAACCAGCAGGAGTAAACTGATCTGAACCACTGCTATAAACCGATTGCCCAACTTCTATTTGGTCAAACTGAGGAATAAAATCCATCATCAGAGCAAGATTATGAGAGCCTCTTACAATGCCCGGACTTTGTTCATTGTTTTGAACCACAGCGCTTAAAGGCAAATCATAACTGGTAATTAATAAAATTTTTGCTGAATGATCCTGTACTTCAAATATTTTACCAACTACAATGCCGTTTTTGATGATAACCGGCAAACCTTCTTTTAAGCCGTCAGCCGCGCCTTTGTCAATAATCACCGCTTGCGATAAAGAATCCGTTGCTTTACTGGTAACTCGGGCAGTAACGGCAGAAAAAGAACGTTCTTTTAAGAATTTTATTTGCTCTGCCAATAAACCGCTTTCTTCAACCAAGGTCTTTAAATGAGCGTTTTCAACAATTAAATTTTGTAGTTGATCTTTCAATTTTATTTGCTCTGCCAACAATTCTTCTTTAGAAATTTCTGACGGGTTGCTATTAATTTTATTATTTTGGTTAACTTTTTTATATACCAAAACTTGCAAAGGCTGAAGAGAGCGCAAAATTAAATTTTCTATGGGCTTAATCAAAGAAGAGTAATGCAAAAAAAGTAAAAGTAAAAAAATACCAAAAAATAAGCTAAAACGCGAGTGAATTATATTTTGCCATCTGCGCCACATATTTTCAATTGGCTACTTAAATTAAATCCCCTTGAGAAACTACAAATAAATCTTTAGAGGCTTCAATATTTTCCAAAACAATACCTGTGCCGCGTACTACAGCAGTCAGTGGATCATCAACCACAGTCACGGGAATAGATATTTCTTGAGATATTTTTTTGGCCAAACCGCGTAACTGAGAGGTGCCTCCGGACAAGTAAACCCCCTTTTCATAAATATCAGCTACTAATTCTGGCGGAGTAGACTCAATCACCAATTTGATATTATCAATAATGATGCCGAGGTTACGCGACATTGCTTCTCTTAAGTGATTACTATTGATGTTGATTGCTTTTGGTAAACCAGACAGCAAATCTCTGCCTCGCACTTTGGTTTCCATCATGGCGTCTTTTTCATGAGCGCTACCAATGGTAATTTTCGCTTCTTCTGCGGTTTTTTCTCCTAATAGAACATTAAATTGATCCCGGACATAGTTAATAATATTTTTGCTTAATTCATCGCCGCCTAAACGCAGAGACTTCCAAGCAACCACTCCGCCTAAAGCAATCACCGCAATCTCGGTAGTACCGGCTCCCATTTCGATAATCATATTGCCTGTGGAATCTTGAATGGGTAAACGAGCGCCAATAGCGGCGGCCATGGGTTCTTCTATTAAAAAAACTTCGCGGGCGCCAGCATTCATTACGGCATCTTCCACGGCTTTTCTTTCTACTTCCGTGACATCCAAGGGTACATTAATAACCACTCGGGGACGGGGAAAAATAGAAAAAGTTTCTCGGTGCACTTTGTCAATAAAATGTTTTAACATTTTTTCCGCAACTTCAAAATCAGACACTACTCCATCTAATAAAGGCCTGGAAGTAATGATGTGCGCAGGCGTTTTACCAATCATTTGTTTTGCCTCTTCTCCTACGGCGATAATTTGATCATTACGAGAGTTAATGGCTACCACTGACGGTTCTTGAATAACAATCCCCTTTTCTTTCACATAAACAATAGTACTGGCCGTACCAATGTCTATTCCTAAATCAGTAGAAAAATGTCCAAAAATTCTTTCAAACATATAAAAATAAATAATAGTTTAGATCAAACATAGCTTATTTAGCATACTTATTACACCAAGCTTTGTCAAGGCCATGAACAATAAAAGTGTTCAGTAATTTAATTATAAAAACCCAAATAAATTATAGTGAGCGATGTCTTTAAAAGTTACCAGCAGAATCAGTAACAACAAAAACAAAAAACCAATATTGTGAACCAAGGCTTCTGTTTTTTGATTAACCGGTTTTTTTCTAATTTTTTCTAAAATAACAAAAATAATTCTCCCTCCATCTAAAGCCGGTATCGGCAGTAAATTAAAAATGGCCAAATTAATAGAAAGAATAGCGGTAAATTGTAAAAGCCTGATTAAACCAAGCTTAGCGACTTGTCCGGTTAATACCGCAATGCCTATTGGCCCCGCAATATCATCACTCACTTGACCAGAAAAAATAATATTTTTAAGAACTCCTCCCAAAGAAATAAAAATTAAAGCAATCATACTGCCCGTAGTTTTTAGTCCTTGAAAAATAGCCAAATACCAAGGATAAGAAACAATAGCCACTTCTTGCAGACCGACTCCAATGCCAAAAAATTCTTGGCCGTCTTGTTTAATTTTTTGAGGGATAATAGTGAAATTCAAAGCATCTGTGTCGTTTCTTAAAATAGAAATTTCTAAAGGATTTTTTGCCATATCTTGGGCGATAGTTTTTTGAAAATTATCAATATTTTTAATATTTTCACCGGCAATTTCGGTAATAACATCACCGCCTTGTAAACCTACTTGAGCCGCTGGTCCGTCTGGTATAATTTGCACAATTTGCAACTGTTGAGCATGCACTTGTGCTCCGTTGCCAACGGTGCTGGGATCGGTGGGAATGCCCAAACTAAACACAATGCTTAATAAAACCACTGCCAACAATAAATTCATAAAAATTCCGGCAAAAAGAATTGTGGCTTTTTTCCAAAATGGTTTAGTGCTAAAGCTATTTTTATCTGCTTGGTGCGCCTCTGCTTTTTCATCATCTCCGGCTACTCCTTTGATCTTAACAAAACCTCCCAGGGGTATCCAATTTAAAGAGTAAGTGGTCTGACCAATTTTTTTACCAAAAATACGAGGCGGAAAACCAAAACCAAATTCATCTACCGCCACCCCGCTTCTTTTAGCCGCTAAAAAATGTCCCAGTTCATGAATAAAAACTAAAATTCCCAAGATGACAACAAAAATAGCTAGCGTTCCTAAAGTTTCCATAATTAAACAGTCATTAATTCTTGCTCTTTATTATGCATCATGGTTTCAATAGTTGCATTGTATTTTTCTACTATTTTTTGCACGTCTTTTTCCGTACGAAAATATTCATCTTCGGAAATACTATGATCTTTTTCTTTTTGTTTTTCTTCTTTTAAAATTTGTTCTCTGATTTTTCTAATGCCGATCCGTGCCGTTTCTGCTTTTTCATGCATGATTTTTACAAATTCTTTTCTTTTTTCTTCTGTTAAAGGAGGAAAAAATATTCGTAATACTTTTCCGTCTACTACCGGATTGAACTTAAATTCACTAGCTCTTAAAGCGGTTTCTATATTTTTAATTAAGCTTACATCCCAAGGTTGAATGACCAATGTTTGGCCTTCGGCGATGTTAATAGTAGCCAATTCTTGCAATTTCATTTCAGCGTCATAAGCGACAACTAAAATATTTTCTATCATACTGGGGTTGGCATGGTTGGTGCTGATAGTTTTAAAATCTTCTTGCAGTTGATTGATGACTTTGTCAAATGATGCGATATTCATATTTTTTATTTAGTGGCTGGTGCTCCAAAAAATCCCCAACCTTTTTTTGGTATGCTTTGCATACCCGCATACATAATGTTGGTATCATTGGAGTCAATATAAAGATTGTTAATGATGCGTTGCGAAGGAAAATCTTCAATCGTTTTCCAAGTTAAGCCGCCATCAGTGGTTTTATGAATTAAATTATTGATCGTAAAAAATATGGTATTAGAATCTCCTGGTAAAACCACCAACCGACGGATATTACTATTTTCTTCAGCGCCTTGAGCAATTAAAGTATCTAGTAAATTCCAAGTCCTGCCTCCATCCAAAGTTTTGATAATGCCCTCAGAGGTAACCACATATAAAACATTGGAATTGTTAGGATCCATAGCCATGTTTTTAACTTCATTAACATTGCTGGTTTTATTCTCTTTTTTGAATGCCTCAAACTGAGGATTTTCCGTAAAAAGATCTGTCCAAGTTAAACCGCCATCAGTGGTTTTATGTAGAGATTCATCAAGTTCTAACACATAGATTATTCTGCTATCTGTTTGGCTCATTTCAATGCCGTTTAAAGGTTCGGTAACCTGATAGACTACTTGCCAATCTGCACCTTCGTTTTCACTTATTAAAACCGTGCCAATGGAAGTAGTGGCGATAATTTTTTGCTGATTAAACCAATCAACCATAATTTTGGTAATCACGGCGTTTTGCGTATCAGTGTATACCGCTTCCCAGTTTTGACCGCTGTCTGTCGATTTGATAATATTAGAACCCAAAAGAGCATAAATATTATTTGGATACTGTTGATCAATGGCAATATCGCGAATGTTATCTGATGATATTGGCAACTTCCACCATACTTGGCCACCATTGTCGGTTTTATAAATGCCATTAGCTTTGGTGCCCAGATAAATGACATTATGGTTGCTAGGGTCAACTTTTATGACTTGTATATCAATATTAGCAATAGACAAAACTTTTTTCTTTTCTTGACCGATAAAGACCCTTTGTTCCCAAGTACTTCCCCCATCTGTGGTGCGAAAAATTCCGCCATCAGATTTTTGTGAACAAGAAGCCCCAAAAAATACCAGGGTGGTTAGCAGAAAAATTATTTTTGGTAAGTTTAATTTTAATTTCATATAATTACAATCAAATAATCTAATATCATTTTAACGTTAACATTATCATCAAGCATAGTTTTTAAAATGCGAATCAGTTCTAAACGCTTAGTAGATTTCTCTTCTCCATTTTGGATCAAGGTTTGTAAAACTTCTTCTAAATTCGTCAAGCCTGTTGAGAGTAGTTTTCCTAAAGAACGGTTTTCTTTAATTGACCCAAAACGATCGTTAACCATTTTTTCTCTTTGCACGGTGTCATTTTTAATAAATTCCAACCAAAATTCTTTATCTTGTTGCCAGGTGTGAAAATCGTCTAAATTTTTAGCCGTAAGTTTTACCAGTCTTTGAAACCTACCCCCTATCCATTTTTGCTCTTCTGTTGAAATTTGATAGTTTAACAAATTTTTTGTTGGTAATTTTGGCAAAATGATCGTGGCTGTACGAGAACGGACAGTTTTTAGCAACTGATCAGGCCGACCGGTGGTGAGCATAATTAAAGATTTTTTAGGGGGCTCTTCCAGGGTTTTTAGCAGAGCATTAGCGGAGGCCAGGGATAAAAATTCTGTATCCTGAATGATCAAAAGACGATATTGACCAAGTTGAGGAGAAACAGACAGATGTTTTTGTCCTTCTTGAATTTGTTTCAGACTGATAGCTTGATTGTTCAAAGAACGAATAACTTTCAGATCTAAATGAATATTGTTTTGAAAGGCCTGACAATTTTTACATTGCCCGCAATTTTTATGACATAATAAATGAGCGGCAAAATAAATAGCAAAATCATTTTGTGCTCCTTCTGCGCTACCCACAAAACAATAACTATGACTCATTATATCAGATTTAATCAATTTTTGCACATAGGCTATTTGTCGGGGGTAATTTTCCGCTAATAATTTACCAATCAAATCTTCAGGCATAAATTAAAGGTTTTTTAACAAATTCCAAGTAGTGAGAGCGGAATTGTGCCAAGAAAACTTTTTTATCTGTTCTTGACCAAGCTTAATCAGTTTTTCCCTAACTTCTTTTTGGTTTATTAAAATGTTGATGGTTTCCGCCATGTTGATAGCTGAATTCGGATCAAAAAATAACGCGGCGTTTTGTGCCGTTTCCAAAAGAGCGGGAATAGCCGAGCAAGCTACTGGAATTTTTTCTTCCATCGCTTCTAACACCGGAATGCCAAATCCTTCGTAAAGTGAGGGGAAAACAAAAAC
>MHKJ01000008.1:11580-13309 GCA_001818355.1 Candidatus Kerfeldbacteria bacterium RIFOXYC2_FULL_38_9
CAGCCCGGAATAAGCACTTGTTCTTTTAAATTATATTTAGTTATTTTTTCTTGAATTGCTTCAAATCCGTATCCCGGTGAGCCGGCCAGTACTAAAAACCCAGGAAAATGATATTTAGTTTTTAATAAATGAAAAGCTTCTATTAACTTCGGTATATTTTTTTTATATTCTATGCGACCGATAAACAACAAAAAAGGGCTGGCGATTTTATATTTTTTAAATAACGACTCTGCTGTTGCTGTTTTTTCTATTTTATGGGCGCGTTGACAAAATCCGTTGGGAATAACTGTAATATTGTTGGCGTCTAAAGAATAAATATCCAAAATTTCTTTTTTGGAAAAATGAGAAGGAGTGATAATTTTAGTGGCATGCTTTGCCGCTTGTTTCATGGAAAATTGATGATAATCTTGTTCTCGAGCGCTATACTTTCCTAAAGTTGCGAAGCGGACAAGGAAATTGATGATTTTCTTAGCCAGAGGCGCTTGATAACCAATCGTTTGATCATTGTATAATTTATCTTGTCTGTGAAAACCGACATCGTGCACTACCAGGGCTATTTTTTTAGGGTGCACAAAAGGAATGGTGTGAGCCGGAATGTACAAAAGATCTATTTTATGCCAAAGCAAATGCCAAGATAAACGAAATTGTGTCCATAAAAATTTAGGTGGCCAGTTTAAAATTTTAACTTTCCAATTTTTTGGTAACTCAGCCAAGTCTGCTTTTAATTTTTCTTTGGTATATAAAATCACTTGATGTTCTGACGGAATGATTTTTTTTAATTCTTGTAAAATATAAAAAGAATACCACTCCGTACCGGTACGTTTTTCTTGATTTGCCCTTGATGCATCTATGCCTATGACCATTATTTGTTATCTATTTTCCATAATGGAACGCTTATAAGATTCTAAATTTTCTAAAGCAATACCTGTACCTTTGACCACATTTAATAAACAGTCATCACCGACATAAGCAGGTACGTCAGTGGCGCGCGATAACAGTTCATCTAAATTTCTTAATAAACCGCTACCACCAGACAAAACCATGCCTTTATCAATGACATCAGCCGCTAATTCCGGCGGCGTTTCTTGTAAAACAGATTTTACCGCTTCAATTAATGAGTGTAATTCAGTATAAATAGCCTCAGTAATATCATCAGAAGTAACCGTGGCGGTTTTTGGTAAACCAGTGATAACATCGCGACCGCGCACGTCCATGGATAGCGGTTCTTTTAAAGGCAGGGCCGAACCGATATTTATTTTTAATTCTTCGGCCGTTCTTTCTCCAATAGCCAGATTATGTTTTTTACGAACAAATTCATGAATGGCTAAATCAAATTTAGTGCCGCCAATACGAACAGAAGTATTGGCTACGATGCCTCCTAAGGAAATAACAGCAATTTCTGAAGTGCCACCGCCTATTTCAATCACCATGTGTCCGGAAGCGGAACCGATAGGAATACCAGCACCAATGGCTGAAGCAATAGGCTGTTTAATAATATAAGCGGCTTTGGCGCCGGCTTGAATAGTGGCATCAATTACCGCCCTTTTTTCAGTAGAAGTGATGCCGGCTGGTACGGCGATCATCACTTCTGGAGCAAATAATCTTACTCCTCCTAAGGCTTTATTGATAAAATATCGTAACATGCTTTCCGTGGTTTTATAATCGGCAATAACCCCGTCTTTTAAAGGTTTTTGCGCTACTATAGTGTCCGGAGTACGTCCTAGCATGG
>MHKJ01000008.1:13315-22082 GCA_001818355.1 Candidatus Kerfeldbacteria bacterium RIFOXYC2_FULL_38_9
CTTCATTGCCCACGGCCAAAACCTTGCGGTCTTTTACAGAAATAGCCACCACTGAAGGCTCGTTAATGACAATGCCTTTTTTGGGTACAAAAACCAACGTGTTTGCGGTGCCAAGATCAATGCCGATTTTTTTTGCGAACATAAGCGTTATTTGAGCATAATATTCAATTTTCGATCTAGCAGTAGATCGGTCGTCAGAGACACATTATTATCTCTTATTTCCGGTGTCAAGTCAAGACCAGAAGCATTTTCAATTTTTTGGCCAATATCAAAAGAAAAATTTAATTTATGATTTAAAGTTCCTCCTTGTTTTTGGACGTATAAAGAATAGTTTTTATTGTTAATATCATCAGTAACACTTGCAGGTAAAACATATTTTATCCATAAAGTGCCTGTGGCTTGCGGTTCAATGGCAATAAAACCAGCCACTACCGTGTAGGTTGTTTTACTTCCATCTGGTTTATCAAAAGATTCGTCGTAAACTTCCGGAGCCGTAGGCACGCCATTTTGTAACTTGTCACCAGTAAGATATCCGGAATAATCAATCAGTTGCGCTCCTTGTGGTAGATAAATACGAGTATAAGTGCGATAACGAGTATGAATTTTAGTAAAACTGCCGTTATTGCGATAGAGCATGGAAGTTTCTCCGAGATACTGTCCATTTTCTTCATAAACTTTATGAGTAAGCTCTCTTTCCATCACTTCGTCTGTTTTTAAAGCAGATACATTAGCATCCACCACCATAACATAATCGCTGTCATAGTTTTGCATTTCCCCGGCCCAGTTTAATTCACTGATTAAAGATTGAATGACAGAATCGTTGTAGTAAATTTGAATGTGTTTTTCATTGGCATTTTTTTTGAAAGTTTCCCAAAGAGCCGGAAATTCGGATTGAGGCAAAGCATACAAACGACTGACCATCGCTCCCCCGATATCGCCAATAACGTCTTTTCGATCCATAGGATTAAGACCTTCTTCATAATAACCAAACTCTACTTGGTGCTGTAAAGCGGCGAATAAATTTTCTTGATTAAATTCTTGATCTCCGGATTTTATCGGACCAGTAAAGCCCATTAAATCTACAATAAAGGGAATGTTTATCACCATCACGCAAGAAACATCAGGATTTCCTCCTTCTTCTATGAATTTACTTTCCATTTTGCGCGCGCTGGTTGGAAAATCCGGCCACCAGTTTTCATTGCGCAAAAAAGCCTGAGCGGTTTTGGTTTGTTGTTGAAGAGGCAAAGGAGCTGGTTCGGTTATTTTATTTGTATTTTTTTCATCCAATACATAAACATTTTCTGTATATAATTTGCTTAAATCTCCGGCATCAAGCGTTAGTTCGCCATAGGTACCTAAAAATCCGCCGGTAGGACGTAGTTCGTTATTATTTTGCAGAAAGAACAAACAAGTAGTAGCTTCCGGATAACCGGCAATTTTGGGAATGACCTGAGCCAAAGGTATGGCTTGATAAATAATCGCTTCCAGGGTCGGTAGTTGTTCTTTTAAGGGTGCAACTGCGTCATTAATTGGACCCAATAAACCGTGTTCTGGAATATCATCAATCAAAAAAGCGGCCATTTCTACCTCGGCTTTTACGCCTTGCAAATCAGCATTAGATTCATACAAGCGTTTTAACACTGCTTTGCGGTCTTTTTTGGAAATTTCTGCAAAAGATTTATTTTTGTCAGAAATCATTTTGTTTAATTGATCGGCGACATCTGTCAAGGTAGATAAACCAGAAGATAAATTTGATCCTGCTTGTAAAATATTGGCCACGGCCTTAATTTGAGGATTTAAACCAGGAAAAACTTTAAAAATCTTAAACCGAGAAAACTTTTTTTTGGCTAATTCAAAATGAGCGTTAGCTTCATCTAAATTTATTTTAGCTTGAGTAAAATTCATCTCCCCCAAATCCGCTTGAGCATATTCAAAACTTTGTTTAGCCGCCAAACTTTCGGAATAAATAAGTTTTAAATTACCAATATTAATTGCGGCCCACACTACCGAACCAACACAAAACAAAATTATGCTGAAAATAAAAATAAAAATAATTTTTTTCCAATTTTTAAATTTATGGACCTTTTTTTTAATTTTTCTGATTTTTTTTTCTTCTTTTTTAATAAAATTTAACATGCTCTTTAATTTTACTTCATTTTTAAATAAAGCAACCAATCTTTAATATGAATTCTGGTGACATAAGAGAATAATTGTTTGATAGAAGATTTTTCTTTAGCCGATTCTCTTTTGTGATAATGAAAAATATGACTGGTATTATGATAGTATACTACTTTCCAGTCTTTTTTCCAAGCCCGATCACACCATTCATAATCTCCAAAATATAAAAATAATTTTTCGTTCATTAAACCTATCTGTTCTATTGCTTTTTTTCTAATAAACAAGCAAGCGCCTAAAAGCCAATCAACTTCACGGGTTTGATCATGGGCAAAATCAGTCATTAAGTGCTGACTGACGTTGCGCTTGCCAAAAGGCAGTTGTCCTAAAAAAGTTCTTCTGAAAACCGGAGTTAAAAGAGAATATTTACGATAACAAGAATGCTGAATAGAACCATCTGGATTATAGACGCGCGGACCAACCAGAGCCACATCCTGATGTTGTGTTAAATATTCTAAAATATTTAGAATATCTTTTTTAGAACGAAAAATGATATCCGGGTTAATCATGGCAATATATTCTCCTTGCGCCTGACGAAAACCAATGTTATTACCAGCCGGATGGCCAATATTCTTTTGGTTAACAATCAATTTTACCTCGGGAAAAAGCTCTAATACCATTTCTCTGCTTCCGTCTTCCGAAGCATTGTCTACGGCAATAATTTCATAACTAAAAGGCAGTTGTAATTTTTTGATATTGGTAATACAAAGACGCAAATGATTTAAATTTTTATAACTGAGAATGACGAAAGAAAGTTTCATAAATTTAATAAATAATACTTTTTCTCAACTGTTGAGCTGATATTTCAGAAGAATTTAAAATGGCGCGTCGTTTTTTTAACATTTTTTTTAAGCCTTTAAAAAAAGAAGGTAAACAACGTAAAGTGCTTGGTTCAAAAAATAAAATAAAGATTATTTTTTTCAATTCATACCAGAGAATCCAAGGACTGTGCCGCAATAAATTTTCCCAAGGTTCGTTTTTTAAAAGAACCCATAGATGATTGCGCCAGGAATTGCTTCTAATGCGCCAAGATTTTAATTGTCGATCTTTAAAAACACCTTTAGTGGCTTTAAGTTCTTGCGCTTTTCTTTCATGGTACATAACAGCTTCCGGCACCAAAGCAATTTGCCAATTACGATGACGCAAACGATAAGCCAAATCAATATCATCTTTATAAGCCACAAAATCGGCATCAAAATACTCTTGTTTTTCTCCGCCACCGTTTAAAGCGATGTCAATCAGAGCCTCTTTGCGAAATAAAATAGCAGTACCGGATATGCCAAAAGGCGCAATATTTTGATACTGATTATGATCTTGTTTCCCCTCTCCCAAATTATAAAAACACCTTGCTTTAGTACCAAAAATACCCATACTGTCTAATATTATACTTCTTTCCTGTCCTGCTTGTAAACAATATAATTTTGGAGAAACAGCGCCAAGGTTAGGGTTTTTTACTAACGCCTGTTTTAATAAAAACATGGCATTTTCTGCTAAAATAAGATCTTGATTTAAAATTAACAAATAATCTCCATGACTTTTTTGTAAACCAAAATTGTAACCCCGGCAGAAATCCAAATTGACTTGCTGTTTATAAATAACAGCTTGGGGGTAGCAATTTTTAAATATTTCCGCACTTAAATTATTAGGAGAATTGTCCACTACTATTACTTCATCAATAGTTTCTGTTTGTTTTTTTAAAGTGGCGCAAAGATTAGGAATATATTTTTCGCCATTATACAACACCACGATCACAGCAAGTTTTTTTTCTGGTTTGTTCATATAGAAGTAGGTTCGGTTACTAAAAATTGTTGAACAACTGTTTGCTCTTTATCATATTTCGCATTTAAAGTAATAATGACGGAAACAAAAATTAACCAGCCAATACCCAAGGGGTGATTTAAATAAGGCGTAAAACAATGGGTAGCGATTAAAGCTAATAAACTAAAAAGCAAAGCTAAAGTTTCCAGATGAAAAGCTTTTTCTTTCATTCTTCTTAATCCGTATTTAAAAATAGAAAAAAGAAGATAACCATAAGCTAATAAACCTAAAAAACCGAATTTAAACCAAAGATCAAGATAGCCCCATTCAAAAGCGTAGGTAGTATACCAACCTTCGGGGTTTGTTTCTAAAATTCGCGGATCAGAAGATTTATAAGTTAGCACCGAGCCTAAGCCAGAGCCAAAAATGGGATGATTAAGACTGGCTTGAGTTAAAGGTCGTAAAAGACTTAACCGACTTAAAGAGGCATTTTCTGTAGTAATATTTTTTGTTCTTTCAGATAATAATGAGGTAGCGCTTAGAGAAGAGGCCCCCGGGGTGGGAAAATTGACTAAGCCCAAAGCAAAAACAATATCTATGGCAAAAGTAACTCCTAAAATAGCCAACAGACCGAAAATTCGCTTCCCGGATTTTTGTTCTTTAATAAATATCCAAACCAATAAAAACAACATGGTGGCCACAGAACCAACCCAAAAACTTCTAGAATATACCAAAAAAATATTAAGCAAAGACCAAGCAAATAAAATATAGGTAAAAATAAAAGTTTTAGTTTTTAACATTCGCCAAGACCAAGAAGATAAAGCCAGTTGGGTGCCTACAAAAAAGAAAATAAAAACCGTATAAATATGACTTTGAAAAAAAATGCGATAAAAACCGAATTTCATATTAGTCACCTCGCCCACCCCGGTGTCTCGGAGCCAGCGATAGATAGCCATAAAAGTATCAGAATTGGCAACCAGGTGAGAAAATATGAACAATAAAAGCAAAGTTTTCAGCATCACAAAAAAACCGGCGCCTAAAAAAACCGCAAAAAGTTGTAAAACATGCTTGCGAGAACGCACGGCCTGCACCAAAGGCGCTATCAAGCCCAAATACAGATAACCATTGGCGTCAAAAAAGATATTGGCCAAACTATTACCGTGCAATAAACCCAACAAAACACCCCAAAATATTACTATTATCAGAAAAAAATAAGGTTTCCACAACGACCATTCCAAAACACGAATTTTTTTATCTCTTATTATCCAAATGAAAAAGGCGATAAAAACCGCTACAAACAAACCTAAACGAATGGAAACTGAAAAATTACCAAAAGACCAAGCAAACAAATAACCCTTAGAATTTATTATTAAATCCCCCAGTAAAATTAAAATGCCCCAAAATAGATTTTTGATAGCCAAAATCAAAGTCAAACCAATTAAAATCACAAAAAATACGGGATTAAGCTCGGGAAAAGAAAAGGCCGTAAAAGATAAAACCTCCAGGACTAAGATGCCTAGGATTAACTTCCCCAAAGAAAAAGATTGGTAAATGTCTTGAAAATAATTTTTAATTTTGTCCATGTTTCATTTTTTTTACGTCTGTGCCTAATTTTTTTAACCCTTGTACCAGCAAAGATAAGATAATACTCAGCGGTTGTAAAATGGTAATGAGAACAGCGGCCAATAAACCATGATGCTTTAAAAAATAATACCGCATACTTTGATTTAAAATTCTTTGTAATTTTACGGACATTATTTGATTAAAGCTCACTCCTTTCACATGAATCAAAGCTGAGGCCGGTGAATAAACCAAACGTAATTTTTGTTGCTCTTTGATGCGTTTTTCTAAGTCTATTTCTTCAAACCAGCAAAAAAAATGTTCATCAAAACCTTGCGCTTTTTTAAAAACGTCTTGTCTGATAAATAAGCAAGCGCCCATTAGCTGTTCTACCTCTTGTTCTTTTTGATAATCAAAACCTTGCGCTAAATATTTTTTAATGGCCGTAAGATTAGGAAAAAAATTATGTAATTTAGTCAAAATAATCAACTGGTCCTTAAGATTAGGAAATCTGCGTACCGAATCTTGGTGGGTTTTGTCCGGAAATAGCAAATGAAACCCCAAAACTCCCAAGCTTTTATCTTGGGTTAATTTTTCATAAGCTAGAGCAAGAGAATTTTCTTGCAAAACAATGTCATCATTGCAAAAAAATAAAACTTCGCCCGTTGCTAACTCTGCACCTCGATTATTAGCTTTACCAAAACCCAGGTTTACCTTACTGGCAACTAATTTCACTTCGGGAAATTCTTGAGCGACCATATGAGCGGAATCATCTTGAGAAGAGTTATCCACCACAATTACTTCATAGCTCAATTGTTTGGTATGTTGTTTGATGCTGTTTAAACAGCGTCTTAAGTGCTCCTTGGCATTCCAAGAAACAATAATAACAGAGATATTCATAAGCTAAACTTTAGCAAAAAAACACTAAAAAGTCTAGCTTATTTTTTTATAATATCCAACATTAAAGCGATTCTGTTTTCCCAAGAATGTTGGCGCGCCATGTTAATGCGCCGTTGTTTCAGCTCTTCATTATCTTCACTTAAAGCTTTTTCTATTTTTTGGGAAAAATCTTCAGGCGAAACCGCTAATTTTATTAAATCTTGAAATTGATCCGCACCAGGCACTGCACTAGCGACAATTGGTTTACCAACGGCTAAGTATTCATAAATTTTTAAGGGATTCATCGATTGTGTTAAAGCGTCAACCCGGTGAGGAATAATGGCTACATCAAAACATTTTAAATAATTTGGCAAACTTTCATAGGGTACACCTCCTAGAAAATGAATGTTGGAAAATTTCTTGGCTAAATTTTTAGTCTCATTTTGTATGTTTTTCCAATGTTTATTTCTGGTAAAAAATTCCCAGCCGGAAATTTTATTGGGTCCGATAATCACCAAGTGCCAATCGGGATGTTTTTCTGCCAAATAACCAAAAATAGATAAATTCAATCTAAACTGAATAATGCCGTGATAACCAATAATTTTTTGTGATGGGGAATTTTTTTGATTAAATAATTCGTGCGCGAAATGCACAGTGGAAGTAAGATGAGAAAAATGTTCTACATCTACTCCATTGGGAATATAAAAAACATTGTCCTTTTTTCCAAAAAAATCCACTAAAGATTCGGAAACGGTAAAAATAATATCAGCCTTTTTTTTAATCAATTCATAACAAACTGTTAATTTTTTTTGATAAGCCGCATAAGCAGGATGATGGCACCAATTGTCCACAGCATCAAAAATAATTTTAGCCTGCGGAAACTGATCTAAAATATCGGTAAAAAACGGCGTATAAGACCACAAAGTAATGTCCGGAGCCAAGGTTAAATGTTTCAGCGCTTTTTTTAAATGCCGAGGATTGGTAAGGGTGGCATAGTACACGTTTTTTTTATCTTCATCTTGGTCTAAACGGGTAAATAAACCGTGAGCAACGGTATTTTTATTTTTTTTCCAAGGTTTATTTTGTAAAAAAACTTTCAATTTTTTCTTTTTAGAAAATGGTAAAAAATCCACCACCACTATTTGCTGATAATAATTACTGGCAATCAAATGTTGCAAAATATGATAATTACGATTAACCAAACCGGCCTGCCAATCACGGCGGTAAGACATATTCAGCATAATCAATGTTTTCTCTTTATTCATGAAAAATTATTGCAATATTTTTTCTAATTCTTTAGCTTGAATTTTCCACTGAAAAAATTCCTCTACTCTTTCTTTACCAAACCGGCCCAGAGCCAAGGCTTTTTCTTTATCTGATAATAGTCTATCCAGCGCTTTTGTCAACATTAATATGTCTGTCGGATCAACTAAAAAGCCGGTTTTTCCGTCTACCACCGCGTCAGAAATGCCGCCGCTTTTGCCCGCGATTACTGGTTTGCCAAAACTATTGGCCTCTAAAAAAACAATACCGAAACCCTCCACATCATTATTACTTAACTGTCTGGCGGGCATTACAAAAATTTCAGATCGTTGATACCAAGCATGCAGTTCTTGATCCGAAACTCTGCCTGTAAATAAAACTGAATTTTTTAGTCCTTCTTGTTGAACGATGTTTTCCAATCTGACCCTGTCTGGACCATCGCCCACAATACAGTAAATTAAATTCGGATATTTTTCTCTTAGTTCCCGCATAGTGTAAATAACCATATCAATCCCCTTTCTTTCCACCAACCGGCAAACGCTTAATAAAATCCGTTTGGCAGATAGCTGATGCTTTTGTTCTATCAGAGCAATCTCTTGATCTAAGTTTTGCCGGCCATCATGACAAATGTGCGGACAAGGATAAATCATCGAAATGTTTTGAGGTGAAACTCCCAACTCTTCCAGGTGAAGACGAGTGTAAACGCTGACAGTAGTAATGTGTTGTGCGTATCTTAAGATATTTTTTATGAGCCAGCGTTTACGAGGCATGCCTTCTTCTCCGAAAGGCAAGGTTACATCCATAGCATGAGTCATAACGGTATAGGGAATGCCCAGCAGTAATTTTAAAACTAAAGCGATGGTACCAATAGGTAAAATTTGACCAACTAAAATATGTTCAATTTTTTCTTTTCGCACCAGTTTGAAAGTCGACCATAAGCCTTGTAACCACTTGGGCCAGATAAATTTATCAAGAGCAAGCAACTGGTGTTGAGCATCATCTAAGACTATAATTTTATCTGGCGGTAAACAAGACAAAAGGTTTTTATAATAATTGGCCACACCGCCAATCAGTGGTGGATAATCAAGGGTGATAAGTAAAGTTTTTTTCATATTATCCTTTTTTAAAAATT
>MHKJ01000008.1:22093-25099 GCA_001818355.1 Candidatus Kerfeldbacteria bacterium RIFOXYC2_FULL_38_9
ATGTATCAAATCCTCTTTTTTTAAAGCTCCGCTAAATATTATTAAGAAAAAATAAAGCAATGCTCCTAAAGGAATGAGTACAAAAATAGGATAGTTGCTTTGCACCACATAAAGAACAAAAGTCATCAAAGCCGCGGCGAAAAAAATTTTAATTCCTTTTTTAAAAAGATAAGCAAGATTAAAAGGGGCTATTTTATAAACCCAAGGAAGACCTAAAAAAACCAGCAAAATACTAGAGGCTAAAACAGCCAGCGCCGCGCCGTTATAAGTATAATAAGGTATTAAAATAGCATTAATAATAATATTCACAACCAAAGAAATAAACATATTTACGGTGTTCAGAGTTTGCTTGTTAACAGCATTTAAAAAATTGCCCACCGGATAATTTAAGAACACAAAAGGCAAAGCGGCCATAAAAATCCACAAAGGCTTAATAGAAGCGGCCCAAGTTGGTCCCCAAACTGATAACACAATGTTATCGCCCAAAACCAAAACTCCGCCCACAATCGGTAAGCTTAAAATAAGCATATAAACAAAGCCGTTTTCAAAAACTTCGTGCATTTTTTCTTGGGCGTTTTTGAAATGATGACTGATTACCGGAAAATAACTGGTCGCAAAAGCGCCGGGTAATACCGTTAAAGCAAAGGTGAGTTTGAAAGCGATAGAATACCAACCCACGTAGTTATCGCCGGCCATTAGTTTCAACATAAAAGTATCCGCCGATCCGGTTAATCTGAAAATCAAACCGGCAATAGCAAAAGGAGCGGCCATAAAAAGAATTTTTTTAAAGCTGTTTTTTTCTATTTTGAATTTGAATTTTATCTTTGTTTTTAACTTAAAAACCACGTACATGTAGATCAGTTGTAAGCTGGATCCAAAGAGCAGGGCAAACAAAATAAAAATCAAAGGCAAATGCAATTTAATGGCAATCACCCCGGCGGTCACAATGGCCACTTGATAAATAATAATGCCCAAAGCTTCCCAGTGCATTTTTTTAAGAGCGCGAAACACCGCATAAAGAGTGGCAATAAGTGAATCTAAGACAATAATTAAAGCGCCGACAGCAACCAACTGCACATCTAAAATGTCTATTTTATCAAAAAATAAATGCCCAAGGTAAATCGTGGGAAAAAGAACTACCAGCGCTATTAAAATCAAAATAATTTTAACACTAAAAAAACGAGAAAAATAATCTTGTAAATTTTCTTCATTTTTAGAACCCTCTCTGGTTAAAAGAGAGTTTAAACCAAAATCCATAAAAATACCAAAAATGGAAGTAAAGAGTAAGGCAAAAGAATATTTGCCAATACCGCTTTCATTAAAAGCAATGGCTAAATATCCGTAATAAGCAAAAGAAATAATTTTCTGCAAAATAGAGGCGATAGTTAAATACATCGCGTTTTTTGCAAGTCGGCCCGATGAAGAAGCCATAAATTTCTTAACTAACGCTTAGACCACTGGGGAGATCGTCTGGCACGCTTTAACCCCGGCTTCTTTCTTTCTTTAGAGCGGGAATCTCTCGTGAGATAACCTTTGCTTTTAAGCAGTTTCCTCCAATCTGCATTGATCTTAAATAAAATTCTGGCAATACCATGCCGAATAGCTTCTGCTTGAGCGTGACGACCGCCGCCACTAACTTGCACTGAAAAATATCCTCCTAGTTTTTGCGCAATCAAGACAATAGGACTTTGAGCTATTTGTAATTCCGCTACTGATAAAACGTCTTTGGCTAATTTGCCTTTAATGAGTATGGTGCCATCGGGATGATCGGTTTTTTGATGAAAACGCAAACGAGCCACCGCATTTTTGCGTCTACCTACAGCATAAAGATAGGCCAAACTCTTTGGTTTTTTATTTTTAACGATTGTTGGTTTAGTGTCTTTCATGTTATTCGATAATTAAACGTTTCAACATTTTACTTCGAAACTTGACATCCGGAAGCATTAAACGCACCGCTACCAATAATACTTTGGCCGGATTATTCTTCATTAAATCCCCGGCTTTTTCCGTGCGAATGCCGCCAGGATAGCCGGTGTTTCTAAAATAAATTTTTTGATTAAGTTTTTTTCCGGTAAATTTCATTTTACCAACATTTTTAACAACCACCTCATCTCCATTATCAAGATGTGGCGCAAAAGAAGTTTTATTTTTTCCTCGCAATAAAACCGCAATTTCACTGGCTAATCTTCCCGGGGCCTTATTGGTGGCATCGATAGTATGTTTTTTTCTTTCCATATACTTTAAAAATTGGAAAATTATTTATCTGTTAATAACTCAAGCCTAACTTGGGCCGCACAATCGCCTTTTCTGGGGGTTAATTTGGTAATACTGGTATAACCACTGGTTCTTTTTACAAAACGAGGGGCTATTTTTTTCACTAATTGATAAGCCGCTTTTTTGTTGCCTAATTGTTTTTCTAATATTTTGACAGCGCTTAAAGTATCGGGATTCTTAGCTCTGGTGATCATTTTTTCTATCATGCTTCGAGTTACTTTAGCTTTAACAGGAGTAGTGTTAAGAGCTTCTTGTTTAATTAAACTAATACAAAGCGCTCGCAACAAGGCTTGACGGCCGGCCGCTGTTCTATCAATGGTCTTTTTTTCTTTTTTATGGCGCATATTAGTTTGTTTCCTCTTTATTTTCTTCTTCGGATTCTTCCGTGGCAATTGTTGTTTCGCCAACTAAACACTGAAATTGTTCAACTAAAATTTGAGCCGCTTGTCTAAAAGATTCTTCTGGTGTCACCGTGCCATCGGTTGTAATATCTAAGAACAATTTATCAAAATTAGTCATTTGTCCCACCCGCACATGTTCATTGTGAAAATTTACATTGCGTACGGGAGTATAAATGGAATCAATGGCAATATAACCGACTTCTAAACTTTCGCCTTCACGCGCTTCCACCGGTACATAACCGCGACCATGTTTGATAATAACTTTTAGTTGAAAATCCGCGGCTTTATCAGTTAAAGTGGCGATAATCTGGTCTTGATTGATAACTTCCAC
>MHKJ01000009.1:0-13252 GCA_001818355.1 Candidatus Kerfeldbacteria bacterium RIFOXYC2_FULL_38_9
AAAAATATCAAAATGTCATTATTATCGCCAACGGCGGATCCAGAACCACGGCCTTGGGTTTTTATCAAGCCTTAAAAAATCCTGCGTCCAAAAAAAACTTTGAATTTTTAAGCACCATGGATCCGGCGGTAATTTTCGCTTTAAAGAAAAAATATTCTCCTCAAAACACTTTAGTCATGCCCATTTCCAAAAGCGGCGCCAATGTGGACGTACTAGAGCCTTTGTTGCAATTTTTAAATTATCCCGTTTTGCCCGTAACCTCACAGCACCAAGGTGTGCTCTGCGAAATTGCGCAAAAATATCATTGGCCAATCATCAATCATCCGGAAGTGGGCGGGCGGTTTTCCGGCAGAACCGAATGCGGTTTTGCTCCGGCTATTTTAATGAATTTACCAGTTGCAAAAATAAATCAAGCCGCTGTTGACGCCTATCAAACTTTAAGTTATCAAGCGCCGCTTAAAAAAAACCCTGCTTTTTTAGCCGCGGCGATTTCTTGGCTTTTAGAAAAAAAGGGTTATACGGAAATTTTTATGCCAGTTTACTCGGCCAGTTTAGCCGGTTTTTTACCTTTACTAACTCAACTGATTCATGAAAGTACGGGCAAAAACAAAAAAGGTCAAACTTTTTACGGAGCAGAAGCGCCTGAATCTCAGCACCATACCAACCAACGTTTTTTCGGCGGTAAGCGTAATGTTTTCGGTTGGTTCATCACGGTTACTGACACCAAGCATAATTTGATTACCAAAGTTCCTGCAAAAATTAAAAAATTAGCTTTACGCCATAGCACTTTGGTCGCTTTGCACAACATTCCTTTACAAACCGCTTTGCAATTTGATTATCAAGGTGTGGCGGAAAACGCCAACAAATTGCATATTCCCAATATGACTTTGACGGTATCTCAAGTTTGCCCGGAAAGCGTGGGCGAACTTTTATCTTTTTTTCATTATTATGCGGTTTATTCCGCCCTGTTACGTCAACAAAATCCTTTTGATCAGCCGGAAGTAGAAGCCGCCAAAGCCGTTAGTTTTAAAAAACGCCAAGTTTATTCCATATGAAAAAATTCGATCCAAAAATATTTTCCAATCAACCTTTTTGCCAAAAAATAGAAAAACCCTGGGGCTGGGAAATTCTGTGGACGAAGCCAGGCAAGCCGTATACGGGAAAAATCATCCACATTCTTGCTGGACGGCGTTTATCTTTGCAGTGGCATGATCAAAAAGAAGAAAGTATGTATTTGTTAACGGGTCAAGCTAAAATAATTTGGGAAAACAATCAAGGCGAGATGATTGAAACCGCCATGGAGGAAGGAAAAGGCTATAGTATTTGTTTGGGTCAAAAACACCGTTTGGCCGGAATTACCGATTGTGATATTGTGGAAGTGTCTACTCCGGAAATCGGCACCACTTACCGCTTGGCAGATGATTATCAGCGCGCCGACGAAACCGCTGAGGTGCGTCAGAGCGATAATCGCGGTTGGAAATCTTAACTAAATAGTACATGACTGAATCTTTAATGGAAATTAGATCAAAACGCTACGGCTCTTTTTTAATGTTTCCCAGTCAAATTATCAATGAGGGCGCGCAAGCCACTTTAATAGCAGGCGTGAAAAAAGACACCAAAGAACCGGTGATCATAAAATTATCTAAAGTTTTTTCTTTGGGGTATAGCGAAGATTCTACCCCTTCTGACAAAACTCACCTTTTGCAAGAGGCGAATATTTTGGCGCAACTGCGCTATTTGGAAGGCATCCCGACTTATTTTGGCCTGCACCGTATTCGTCATGATAATAATTTGGAACAGCTGGCGTTGATCGCTCAAAGAATAGAAGGGGATAATATTGAGAAAATATTTCAACATCGCCAGAATAAACGTTTTACTGCCATAGAGGCTTTGGATTTTTTAAAAAAAGCCGCTTTGATTTTAAAAGAAACGCATAAGCGTAATATTATTCATTGTGATTTAAAATTCAGTAATTTTATGATTGATCGTCGTGATCGATTGTCAATTATTGATTGGGGTAGCGCGCAAATTATCGATCGAGCCAAAGCGGAAAAAAATGTTAAACAAAAAAAACCCATTGTAGGCACTATTCAGTTTATGTCCTATGAGCACTTAATTGGCCGCGCTCTTGATGAACGCACGGATATTTATGCTTTGGGTTTGGTGGTTGCCGTTTTAACTTACGGTCCGGCCATTAGCCAGCGTTATATTTTTGACAAAGATAAACATACTGTGGAACGACCCAAGTCGGAGTTGATTAAGGTTTTGTCCAATGGAGAAACTCCTAAATTTCATTTAATTGCCAAACCGCGCAACCAAGCCGAACAGAAAATTTTAGAAATTGTTTATCAAATGACCGCGCCTAATAAATATTTAAGACCGCGTTCTATGCAAGCGGTTCTTGACAAATTGTAGTTTTTTGCTATAATTATAGAGTGTAATTATTATTTTTTTAAAAATTTATGTCACCAATAGAAGGACAATTACCCAGAAGAAGAATACCGTTAGCAGAAACCAAACCTGTAGTATTGCCAGAAGATGCGGTTACAGAATTTGCACAACCAGCAACCGCGCAGTTGATTTCTTTAGATGAGCGTCGCGCCCATAAGCCACCAACACCCCACACCGCCCCGGCTGAAGAAGGAACCATTACCGATATGAAAACCAGAATAATTACCCCGTTAGCCGCAACTGAAGAAGATAGTTGGAATGTAGGAGAAATGATAGATGATGATACATCTAAATTACCAGAAAAATTAGCTGACAGACAAACTGTTAGATTATTAAGACCAACAGAAAAGTTCACTGCTATCTTACCTATGGCAGAGCAGGCTACAACTAACATGCCGGCGGAATTAAGCCCGGCAGGATCAATTTCACCAGAACTGAGAGAAGCTGTTACTACGGAAATGCCAAATTCAGCACGAACCGCAGAGATGCGTTCTTTTACCGCAGAACAAGAAAGATTACAAAAAATCCGAGCAGAACAGTCAGGGCGTCAAAAAAGAGAACAACAAGCGGATGAATATCAAAGCTTGGAAAAACAACGTAAAGAAACGGAGGCGAAAGAGTGGTTTGTTTTAAAGCATAAGTTTTCTATTGATCTTTTGGGTAGCGATGAATACAGCAGGGGCTGGATTGATTACTTTGCAAAAAACACAGAAACAGAATTTCCTTTAGGATCTCCTCATGATGAAAAAGAAAGAAATGTTTTGTTGTTAAATATTTTAGAAGATAAAGCCAAACAAACAGGCTTAATGTCTCAGGCGCAATCTTTCAAAGCATATGCGGAAAAATTAGTGTATAAATTGGCAGCTTAATTTATTTTAATAATTAAAAAAACTTATGAAAAAAACTTTTGGGTTATTAACCGTTTTAGTGGTCGGCGGTTTAGTGTTTATGGGCGCAGGTTGCGGTAAGAACGGGCTGGTGAGCTCGATTACCAATACTGTTTCCGACACTGTTTCCGATGTGGCAGATAATGCCAGCGGAAAAATGTCTGAACTGGATTATTATAATTTGGTTATTGAACATGCTAATAAATTAAGTGGCAATATTGATGAATTCAATAGCAGTTTAGATACTTATGATACTTTTGCTTATGCGCGAGAAGATAAAACTTGCGATTATAAAAAACCGGCTATCTTCACCGTTACCCAAGAATTTGATGAAGCCAAAAGCGTTTTGGTAACCAGCAAGCCCACCATGGAAGACGCTACCAAGCAGGCCGCGGTAGAGGCTAAGTTCACTCCTTATTTTGACGGCTATCAAGCCATGTTGGATTCGGCGCAAACTTTTAATGATTATTGCACCAGCGAAAAGTATAAAGATGATAATGGTGAAAAAATTCAGGTTTATTATGATGATTTAGTTGCTAAAATTGACGAGGTGACCGCCAAACAATCAGATTTATTTGCTATCATTAAGGAATATCAAAACGGCATAGACCTGGGTATTGATGAAAATACCACCAAACCTAATGAAATGGTCATCTTGATTGAAAATGAATTAACAGATAAAACCGAAAGTATTTACCAAAACGCTTTTACGCCTTATGCCCAAGATGTTTTAGATGAAAAAGAAGCTGATTTTGCTCCGGTACAAGCCGCTTATGACGACTTAATAGCTGACTTGGCAACTCAAAAAGGTCGAGGAGAATCTGCCGGTATTTCTCAAGATACAATGTTGGGAACCTCTTACGATCTCTATCTGGAACAAGTGAATAGCTTTGGCGTTGAACTGGAAAAATTGGCCCGCGATCAAAAAAACGGAGAAGTAAACGCAGACAATATTTTAGACTACGATCAAAAATTATCTCAGGCTTATCAAAGCATTATTAGTTCTCATAACAGCATTGTTGATTTATTGGACAGCTATACTCCTGTGGATTAGTAATCCACAGTTGCTTAAAACTCCTCTTGTAACGAGAGGAGTTTTTTGTTAGGATAAAATCGTCTTTTATTTTTTATCATATGATTTCGGTATCACATTTACACAAACAATTTGGTGCGTTAACCGTTTTGGAAGATATTTCTTTTAAGGTACAAAAAGGAGAAGTTTTGGGTTTTTTAGGGCCAAACGGTGCGGGCAAAACTACTACTATGCGCATTATTACCGGTTTTTTAACCGCTTCTTCCGGAGAAGTGACCATTGATGATCAAGATATAGTAAAAAATTCTTTAGCTACTAGAAGAAAAATTGGTTATCTGCCGGAAAATAATCCTCTCTATGATAATTTGCGAATTTATGAATATTTGGATTTTATTGCCAAAGTAAAAAAAATAACAAAACGCCAGGAGTCTTTACGGCAGGTGGTTAAAATTTGTAATTTAGAGGAAAAAATAGCCCAACCCATTGCGGATTTATCCAAGGGTTTTAGACAACGGGTTGGTTTGGCCGGTGCCATGCTGGGTAATCCGGATATTTTGATTTTAGACGAACCAACCTCCGGTCTGGATCCCAATCAAGCTTTGGAAATAAGAAAAGTTATTTCCGAAATCGGCAAAACCAAAACGATTATTTTTTCTACGCATATTTTACAAGAAGTGCAACAAATTTGCGATCGGGCTCTTATTATTAACCACGGCAAAATTGTAGCCGCGGGCACAGTGGCAGAATTGATGCAATCGGCTACCGGTAAGACTGAGGTAAAAATTATGTTGGAAACACTTAAAGAGCCGGTTGAAGAAATATCAGCAGAGCTTAAAAAAATTAACGGAGTGGTTGCGGTAATAAAAAAACAAACTGCAACCGAATTTGTAATTGCGGTAGAATCAGGAAAAGACGTGCGTTCTGACATATTTCACACTTGTGTTAAAAAAGGTTGGGTATTGTTGGCCATGCAACAAAACGTGGCCAGTCTTGAAGATGTTTTTAGACAATTAACTACGGAAAAATCATGAAAAATTTTAGCGCTTTATATAAAAAAGAATTAGCCGCTTATTATCATTCGTTGTTGTCTTATCTTTTTATTGTGGTCTTTTTAGTGGTGCTTTCTTGGATGTCTTGGCAGAATTTATTTTTGATCGGTCAGGCGACCATGCGTGATTTTTTTACTTTACTGCCTTGGTTTTATCTGTTTTTATTACCCGCGCTCACCATGCGTTCCTGGAGTGAAGAAAAGCGCCTGGGCACTATGGAAACTTTATTAACTTTGCCAATTTCCGATCGTAAAGCCGTTTTGGCTAAATTTTTAGCCGGTGCTACTTTTTTAGGAGTAGTACTGCTGGTTTCCTTGCCCCTGCCTTTTACTTTAGCCTCTTTGGGAAATTTGGATTGGGGAGCGACCGCCACTTCTTATTTAGGCGCCTGGTTTTTCGGTTTGGCTTATTTGGCCTTGGGGCAGTGGATATCTTCTTTAACAAAAAATCAAATTGTTTCTTTTTTGGTAACTATTGTTATTTGTTTTGTTTTCTTGCTTTTAGGCTTGTCTTTTTTTATTGACAACGGCGGCTTAATTTCAAAGGTATTTTATTTTTTGTCCACCCTCACCCATTTTCAAAATTTATTAAAAGGAGTAATAGACGCGCGAGATATTATTTATTATTTTTCTTTTATTCTTCTGTTTTTATACTTGAATACTTTGGTTTTGCGCAAACAACGTCGGCCGGCTTTAAAATCCACCAAAGCGTTGGTGGCCGTGGCTTTGGCTGTTGGCATAAATATTTTAGTATTTCCATTTTCTTATCGATTGGATTTAACACAGAATAAACAATATACTTTATCTGGGGCCACTAAAAATATTATTGAAAATTTATCAGATACGGTTACCATTAAAGTTTTTTTCTCAGATAAAGTGCCTCAGAATTTATATGCCCTAAAAAGAGATGTGAAAGACGTGGTGGAAGATTATCGTGTTTTTGGCAAAGGACATATAAACGTGGAAATCATCAGCCCTGATCCGCAAACTTCTTCCGGCGATACCACGAGCGAGGTAGTGCAATACGGTATTCCGGCCATTCAGTTTAATGTGGTGGGCAGTGAAAAATTGGAAGTCAGCCAAGGCTATGCTGGTTTAGCGATTTTATATAAAGACAAACACGAGTCTATTCCGGTTATTGCAGATAGTACTAATTTGGAATATGATCTTACGGCCAAAATTCAAAAAATGACCACGGACAATCCGCCCAAGATCGCTTTTTTATCTGATCATGGCACCATGTCTACCACGCTTTTACAAAAAAGCTTAAGCGATCAATATACGGTTGGTGCTGTTACTTTAAAAACTGAAGAGTTGGCGGAGTATCAGGGCTTGATTATTGCCGGGCCTACTGATGAATTTACCAAAGAAGATAAATATGTCTTGGATCAATTTGTCATGCACGGAGGAAAATTATTTGTTTTGTTAAACGGCATGACCGTTGATGAACAACTGGGTACTGTCGTTCCCAATAAAACCGGTTTAGATGATTTGCTTGCCAAATACGGAGTCACGGTCAACAAAGATGTGGTTGGTGATTTTGGTTCTCCGGAAATGTTACAATTTGGCAATGGACTTTTTGTGGTGCAACAACCTTATCCTTTGTGGCCGCGTCTTATCGCCGAGGGTTTTAATTTAGAAAACCCCATTACTTCCAAATTATCCGCGCTTACTTTGCCTTGGCCCAGTAGTCTTGTTGTTGAAGCGTCAGATGGAACCACCATCACTGATTTAGCCAAAACTACTAAACAATCTTTTGCTTATACCACCCTGCCTGGAATTTCTCCGGATTTGATCACCACTCCTCAACCAGATCAAACCCAAGCTTATACAGTGGCGGCTTTAATTGAAGGCAATGCGGAGAGTTTTTTTACAGACAAAGATAAACCGGCGGGAGTTGATGAAAGTAAATATGTAAGCTCTTTTGCTCAGGCCGCTATTTTTATAGTGGCCGACTCGCAATTTGCATCTGATGATATTTTAAAAAATTCTCCCGACAATGCTTTGTTACTCATGAACGCGGTTGATGCTCTGTCGCAAGAAAATTCTTTAATCTCCATTCGTTCTCGTAATGCTTTAAACCGTCCTTTAAAATCCATTGATGACAGCCAAAAAGCCTTAATTAAATATTTAAACATTTTTTCTTCAGTGATTATTGTGGTTGTTTTGGCTTTAGGCGCTTATTTTATTCGTCGCCGGCAAGACCGGAAAGCGCAAAATTTTTATCAAGTTTAATGTGGTAAACATGCTGGTTTATTATGGAATATTTTTCTTTTTTGTTTTAGTTGTTATTTTTTTAGGCTATCAAATGATTGTCTATTATTTTGTGCGCGTACCTTATTTGGGCACGCCCAAAGAACGCTTTGCTTTAATTTTTGATTATATTTTTAAACAAGAAAAAATTAAAAAATCCGCTAAGTTGGTAGACCTTGGTTGTGGCTACGGTCGAGTTTTGTTCGAGGCCGAACACAGAGGCATGAAAAATTTAACCGGCTTTGAATTATCACCGTTGTATTTATGGTGGGGAAAACTGTTAAGCTGTTTTTATCAATCACGGGTGCGTTTGGAGCGGAAAAATTTTATGCAAGAAGATTTATCCGTTTATGACGTTATTTATATTTTTTTAACCAGCAACGCTTTGCCGGCTTTATCAGTGAAACTTAAAAAAGAAGCCAAAAAAGGCGCTTTGATTATTATTTTAGGACAAAAACTGCCAAATTTTTCAGTTACTAAAGATGTTGTAGCTAATGTTAAGAAAAATATTCATCTTTATTTTTATAAAATTAGCTGATATAATGAGATTATGTTGAACAATTTATTTAGTCAGCTGTTAATCGGTGTTTTATTTTTACCTACGGTTACTTTGGCCGGTGATAACAATAATGTTTTAGCAAGCGCGCCGTCTCAAAAAAATGAACAGACTATTATTGCCGGGCATCATGTCAAAAAAGAACACCCTGTCAAAAAATTAAATTTTCAGAAATTTCCCGGAGTAACCATTTCTGATACCGCCGCTGTTTTAGATGTCAAAAGTGGAAAATTTTTATATCGTCAAGAAGCCACCAAACAAAGAGCCATTGCCTCTCTTTCCAAATTAGCTACTTCTTTGGTTTTTTTGGAGGACAATCCGGATTTGCAAAAAGTAATTTCTTATGCCAGCAGTAATAATCGAGCAGGAGCTACGGTCTTTTTAAATAATGGTGAACAATTAAGGTTAAACGATGTGTTAATGTCTGTTTTGTTGCCCTCAGCTAACAATATGGCACAAACGTTAGCTGTTAACACGCATTATTCTTATGCAGATTTTGTCGTCCAAATGAATAACCGCATGCAAGAGCTTGGTTTAAAAAAAACACAGCTGGTAGAACCGACCGGTCTTAATTCCCGTAATGTTTCTTGCGCCGGCAATTTAGCCAAGTTAGGAAATTTTTTATTTAATAAATATCCAGATATTTTTCTCCGCGCGGCTCAAACTCCCGTTTATGATATTGATCTATTAAATTCAGTGAGAAATGTCACAATTTATTCCACCAACAGATTTGATGGTCGTGGTAAATATGATTTGCTTGCATTTAAAACCGGTTTTTACCCGGGCACGGCCGAACGCACCTTGGTTGTTAAAATTCAAGATAAGGCCAGCGGCGGTCAAATCATTGTGGTTTTGCTCGGCAATACCATTTACGGCACCATTAACGAAGAGGCTTATCAATTGGCAGATTGGGCTTTTAATAATTGGGAATTTAAAAATTACTAAACTAAACGGGCATGACGCTGAAAACATTCAGTTTTAAGTTGATTTTTTGTTGAATAGTATCGGTGACAACACGAATAACTTGCGGAGTAAAAGTATCGGTAAAACGTAAATCAGCGCGCACATTGGTTGGCTGTACATAAATATCGTGCATAGGCTGGGTATAGTTTTTCCACATTTCCAAAACACTTTCATAATCACGGCCGCGTTCGGCAATATCTCTTTCAATTTTTCTTTGTAGTCTGGTTTGTTCATCAATATCCAGAAAAACACTTAAATCATAAAGTTCTAACAGGGGCTTATGAAAGAGAGTGTGCATGCCTTCAAACAAAATAACCGGATTAGGGTGTAGTAATTGGGTTTTGGTGGAGCGATTATTGGCCGCAAAATCATAAACCGGAATATTTGTATCCCGGCCATGAGCCAGATTATAAATGGCCTGACAAGCTAAATCCATATCTAAACTTTCCGGAACATCAAAATTTATTTTTTTTCGCTCAGCCATTGGCAAATGAGTTACATCCTTGTAAAATTGATCCAAAGGCACCACGGTTACATCCCAAGGCAGGGAAGAGGTAATAATTTTGGACAGAGTGGTTTTTCCAGAACCAGATCCTCCGGCTAAAGCGACAATGAATGGTGTTTGAGCGTTCATTATGTTATAATTATTCATATAATTATTAGCACGTTTTATGAAAGAGGACAAATCGGATCAATCCAGGTATATTTTGCTGGCTAATTCTTTATGGCGCGGGGTGTTGTTGGGATTGATATTAGGCGGAATTTTTGGTTGGTATATTTTTATGAAAAGTACTTTTTGGGGTTTTAGCTTAGTGGCTATTTTGACGGTGGCATTTTTAGTTTTGCACATTGTCATCGGCTTGGGGCAAGTAAAAAATAAAATAGCCACAACCGGCATAGCTGTAGTTTATGTTTTACTGCTATTATTGGCTAATTTAGTGCCACCAACAGATTTTTATATTTTTCCTTTAAGTTATATTTTTGTGATCGGAGTATCTATAATTTTTTTGGGATTACTGGTTATTAGTATTTCTATGGATAGCTGGTCTGAAAGTCCGCACGCTTTTCATATTTATATTCAAAAATTTTTAGAAAACAGCGTGGTTACTGGTTTGCTATTCATACCAGTGGCATTTTGTTTGGCGTTAATTAACGGTTTATTGATGGTCAGTAATATTTATTTTGACATTAACTTTTTGCTTGCTCTTTTATCTGGAACCTTGCCTTTTGTGGCCTTGGGTTTAATTTATGATTTTATTAAAGTTAAAATCGGAGATCAGCAAGAAAAATATGCCATTGTTACATTATTCACTTATTTTTTTGCTATTTTAGGCTTGATTTTTCCCGCTTTTTTATTGTTATACCTCCTTTTATTAGTACCTACTCATTTTCAAGCTATTTTATCTACAGGTAGCACAGTCGAGATCTTTTTGGGTGTAGCTTTTTTAACCATGATCGCCATTTATTTTTTTAGGCAGGCCATACAACAAAAAAATCTTTTAGTTAAGCAATTGCGTTTTACTTTGCCTCTTTTTGTTATTGAAGCCTTGATTTTAAACGCAGTTGCGGTTTATGCTTTATATTTACGCATCACTAATTATGGCTTTACGGTTCAGCGTTATTTTGTTTTGATTATTTTATTTTTCTTTTTGGTGATGTTGTTGTGGTACACGGTTATTTTGCTTTGGCATGCGGTCGGAAAAGATAATCAAAAAAAAGTTGCGGCTCATATTGAACGTGCCCAAATGAGCGGTTCTTTATTATTGGTGGTGGTGGGAATTATATTTTTAACCGTAAATTTTCAAAGTTTATCCATCAATCAGCAACTAGATCGAGCCTTAACTCAAGATACCCTTGACAATCACCTGGATCGTTATTATATGCAAAGAGGGGGAGAGAAAACTTTGCAGGGTATTGAAAAACGTTACAGCCAAACAAATCTTTTAGTTGCTCGTTTGGACATGCTCTTAATAGTTTATGATATAGGACAACGATCAATTTTTAAAGACAACAAGAGTCTTAATGCCGATCCTGATAATAACGCTACCAAATTATTATTGAAGCTTAAATCTCAAGAGTTGCAAGCAGAAGTGAAAAATTTTATTGATTTTTTACTACAAATTAAAAAGTCCGACATTGGGGTTTTTGTAAATAAAAAAAATCAAACTTTAGAAAATAGTTGTATACCGCACATCATGAATTTATTAAAAATAAAACATGATCAGGCACAGGATTTTTGTTTGCCCACCACCACCACTTTATCAGATAGCTTTTAGCATATGTATTGGATTACCGCTGTTTTAATTGGTCACGGGTTAAACGCTTTGTCTTACGTGTTAGACAAAGTTTTGTTAACCAAATCTATTAAAAACCCGTTTGCTTTTACTTTTTATATCGGACTTTTGGGTTTGCTCATTGTGGTGGCCGCGCCTTGGGGTTTGTTTTTGCCTTCCGCCTCTTTACTGATCGTTGATCTTTTGGCCGGAGTATTTTTCAGTAGCGCTCTTTTGTTTTTCTTTTTAGCTTTACAAACCGGAGAAACCTCGCGCATAGTACCTTTTATCGGTGGAGCGATTCCTGTTTTTACTTATATTTTTGCTTTTTTCTTTTTGCAAGAACGTTTAACTAGCTTGCAATTATGGGGTTTTATCGTTTTGGTGATCGGTACTATTTTAATGGCTTTGGAAGACAAAAAGAAAATTAGCAACCTGCAATCTAAAAAATTATCTCGACAGAAATGGTTATTCGGTATTTTAGCCGCTCTGAGCTTTGCTCTTTCTTTTGGTTTATCAAAAATTGCTTTTGATTATCAGCCTTTTTTATCAGCTTTTATTTGGACAAGATTTGGCGGTTTTTTCTTTCCCGTTCTTTTTCTTTTTTCTAAAAATTTACGCCAAGAAATTTTTAAAGCCGCTTTGGTGTTTAAGGAAAAAACAGGTTTAATGTATTTGGTGGCGCAAACTTTTGGCGCCGGCGGGTATATTTTTATCAATTACGCCATTTCTTTGGCTTCGGTTTCTTTGGTTAATGCTATGCAAGGCGTACAATATGTTTTTATTTTAGTAATAGCGCTTTTAGGAACTATCAAATATCCTAATTTGTTGAAAGAAAACATGTCACGTAAGAATTTGCTGATTAAAATTTTGGCGGTGGCGGTTATTACCGCCGGTTTGTCTTTAATCGCTTTTAGTTAATTTTTTATGGGAAAAAGAGGACCGCATCATAAAAAACACATTAAAAGATTTTTTTTAATTCCCACTCTGGTTTTATTTTTTGGTAGCATTATGTTTTCCTGGAGTATTTTTACCGATGCTTCCACTCCTAATCAAGAGGTACAGTTTGGAGTAACTTTTAGCACTAAATACGCCAGCTATTTAGGCTTAGATTGGAAACAGGTTTATTTGGCTTCGTTAGACGATTTGCATATTAAGTTTTATCGCATTCCTATTTATTGGGATGAAATCGAATCAGAACAGGGGAATATCAATTTAGACAATGTTCGTTGGATGTTGGATGAAGCAGACAAAAGAGGGGTTAAGGTTATTTTGGCTATCGGTCAAAGAGTGCCGCGCTGGCCAGAATGTCATCCACCGGCTTGGACTAGGAATTTGTCCAAAATTGAGATACAAGAGCAAGAAACGCGCATGATTGATACAATAGTTACCGAGCTTAAAGATTATGAAGCAGTGGATCGTTGGCAGGTGGAAAACGAGCCGTTTTTTGCGGTTTTTGGAGAATGCACCAAGCCAGATGAAGAATTTATCAGTAAAACCGTGGCGCGCGTTAAACAGCTGGATCCAACCAAGCCAATTATTATTACCGATAGCGGTGAATTAAGCACTTGGGCCGATGCCGCCGGTGTGGGCGATATTTTGGGCATTTCCATGTATCGGGTTACCTGGAATTCTCTTTTTGGTTATTTTTATTATCCTTTGCCTCCGGCTTATTATAAGAATAAGGCTAAACTTATTTCTCCTTGGGTTCAGGATGTGATTGTCACAGAGCTTCAAGCCGAACCTTGGGTGCCGTCTACTATTTTAACCACCAGTTTAGAAGATCAA
>MHKJ01000009.1:13265-18580 GCA_001818355.1 Candidatus Kerfeldbacteria bacterium RIFOXYC2_FULL_38_9
CGCACTTCCATGTCGCAAGTTTATTTATGGGGAGTAGAATGGTGGTATTGGTTAAAACAATATCATAATTATGATGCCATGTGGGAAACAGCCAGAACCGTTTTTAATAATTAATTTTTTATTGGAATTTTGTGGAAAACATTTTTTTAGAAATCAGTTTGGTTCTAATTGTTGGCACGGCTTGTGCGGCCACGGCCAAATTTTTACGCCAGCCGATGATTCCGGCTTATATTGTCGCGGGCATAATTTTAGGACCGTTGGTTTTAAATATTATTAAAAGCGGTGAATTATTGGAAGCTCTTTCTACTTTTGGCATTGCCTTTTTGCTTTTTTTAGTAGGCATTGAATTGGATTTGAAAAATTTTTTAAAAGCCGGAAAAATTGCTATTTTAGTGGGAGTTTTGCAAATGCTTTTGGCCATTATTTTTGGTTATGTTGTGGTGCGTTTATTAGGCTTTAACAGCACCTCTGCTTTATTGTTGGCCATTGGTTTAGGTTTTTCCAGCACCATCGTGGGTTTAAAGTTAATTGGTGAAAAAAAAGAGCTGGATACTTTATACGGACAGTTGGTGATTGGTATTTTGTTAACCCAAGATTTTATTGCAGTTTTAATTTTGATTTTTTTCAACGTTTTTTCTTTTACTGGTGACAGCTCACTTTTATTTTTTTTAGGCGTTGCTTTATTAAAAGGGATTTTATTGTTTGGCACGGCTTTTTTGGCCGCTCGTTTTTTATTAAAACCTTTATTTACTTATTTTGCGCGTTCTTCCGAATTATTGTTTTTGGGCGCTATTTGCTGGTGTTTGATTTTGGCTTTAGTGGCCAGAAAATTGAATTTTTCCATTGAAGTTGGTTCTCTTTTGGCCGGGGTGAGTTTGTCTTTTTTGCCTTATAATTTTGAAATTTCTTATCGCATTAAGTCTTTGCGTGATTTTTTCCTGCCGATCTTTTTTGCGGTTTTAGGCGGTCAATTGATTTTTAACGGAATTTTTAACATTATTTGGCCAACCATTATTTTATCTGTTTTAGTATTAGTTGTTTCGCCGGTGGTGGTCGCATTATTGTTGTTGGCTTTTGGCTATCGTTCTCGTACCAGTTTTCAATCGGCGGTGGCCATTGGTCAGGTAAGTGAATTTTCTTTTATTATCATGGCTTTGGCCTATAGCGTTAAACTGATTCCTCAAGAAACAGTGTCTTTGGTAGCTCTGATCGGCTTAGTAACCATGACTTTGTCTACTTATATGATTGAGTACGATGATAAGCTGTACGCTCTCGTACGGCCAGTTTTAAAAAAAATACAGAAAAAAAAGCTAAAAATAGCAGATCAAGCGTCTGTTATGATGAAAGATCACATTATTATTTTTGGTTATCACAACATGGGTATGAGAGTGGCTGAACTGTTAAAAAAAGATAAACAAAAAATCATAGTGGTGGATAATAATCCGGATAAAATGCTGTCCTTGACCAGCAGGGGATTTGCTCATTTATATGGCAGCATGGGAGACGATGAAGTTTTGGAAAAAGCCAATATTACCAAAGCGAAGATTGTTATCTCCACTGTGCATGCCCGTCGAGATACTTTGGGATTGTTAGAGCATGTGCGTAAACTGAAAGTTTCGGCCAAAATAATTGTTACCGCTTTTTACGCCGAAGACGCCTTGGAGTATTATAATTTAGGCGCGCACTATGTAATAATTCCGGAAGCGGTCAGCGCTGATTATCTGGTGGAAGTGGTTAAAGAAAATACGGCCCAAGCCAAGAAGAAACACTTAGCTCATTTAAAACAGTTTTGCTTGTAATTAGTCATTTTTTCTGGTAGACTAAAGACAGATATATTTATGCCAAATAATTCGGATATCAACTCTAAAATAATGGAGAATATTATTGCGTTGTGCAAACGGCGCGGTTTTGTTTATCCTTCCTCAGAAATATACGGAGGGTTTTCGGCTACTTACGATTACGGCCCTTACGGAGTGGAACTATTAAAGAACATTAAAGATAATTGGTGGAATTTTATGGTGCGTCATCGCAGTGATGTGCTGGGTTTGGATACTGCTATTTTTATGAACCCCAAAGTCTGGGAGGCCAGCGGCCACACTACTCATTTTACCGATCCGCTGATGGATTGTAAAAATTGTAAAGCACGAGTCCGAGCTGATAAACTAGTAGAAGAGGCGTTGCGGACGACAAAAAAAGATTTTAAAACAGTGGATTTTTCTTCTAAAACAGCGGTGCGCCAAGCCATTGATGATTTAATGGTGGCCTGTCCGCAGTGTGGTAAAAAAGACTGGACAGAAATTCGGGATTTTAATACTCTTTTTGAAACTTATCAGGGCGTAGTAAAGGGTCAGCAAGACATTATTTATCTGCGAGGAGAAATTGCCCAGGGTATGTTTGTGCAATATAAAAATATTTTAAATTCCACCAGAGCGCGCATTCCTTTTGGCATTGCTCAGTCAGGCAAGGCTTTTCGCAACGAAGTAACAGTGCAGAGATTTATTTTCCGTACCAGAGAATTTAATTTGGCAGAAATAGAATATTTTGTTAAGCCGAAAGAGGCACCAGAAAAACTTGAGTTTTGGAAAAAAACCTTATTTGATTGGCATACGAAAAATTTAGGCGTTGCTGAAAATCATTTACACTGGCGCGAACAAACTCCGGATGAAAGAGCGCATTACAGCAACGGTACGTTTGATTTGGAATATCAGTTTCCTTGGGGTTTTGATGAAGTAGGAGCGGTGGCTAATCGTACTGATTATGATTTGAAAAATCACCAAGAAAAAAGCGGAGTCAATTTAACTTATACAGACCCAGTGACTCAAGAAAACTATTTGCCCTTTGTGATTGAGCCGACTTTTGGTTTGGATAGAACTTTTTTGGAAATTTTATGTGATGCTTATCAAGAAGAAACCACCGCCAATGGTCAGCGCACGGTTTTAAAGTTGCACAAAAACATCGCCCCTATTCAACTGGCGGTTTTTCCGCTGTTACGCAATAAACCTGATTTAGTGAGTTTGGCGCAAAAAATATTCGCTCAGCTAAAGGAGAAATTTGTTTGTGAATTTGATGATAATGGCAATGTGGGCAAGCGCTATCGTCGACAAGATGAAATCGGCACACCTTATTGTTTAACCGTGGATTTTGATTCTTTAACGGATCAAACAGTTACGGTGCGTGATCGTGACACCATGCAACAAACCAGAATGGCCGTGAGTCAACTGGAAGATTTCTTTAATAAACAATTTATTTGAACATGAAAAAATATATCTTAAAAAATGGTATTCCCATTATTTTAGAACAAATGCCCGGTACGCAAACCATTACCGCTCTCGTCTTATTTAAAGTTGGTTCCAGAAACGAAAGTCAAGCGGTCAACGGCGTTTCTCATTTTATTGAACATCTGTTTTTTAAGGGCACGCAAAAGCGGCCTTCCAGTTTCGCGATTGCCAAAGAACTGGATGGAGTCGGCGCTGAATTTAACGCTTTTACCGGAAAAGATTTTACCGGTTATTATATCAAGGTTGCTCGCAAACATTTGGTTTTAGCCACTGATATTTTGGAAGATTTATTATTTCATCCTATTTTTGATCAAAAAGAAATCGACAAAGAAAGAGGCGTGATTATTGAAGAAATCAATCTGTATGAAGACATACCCATGCGGAGCAGTGAAGAAATAGCAGAACAGCTAATGTTTGGAGCGCAACATCCTTTAGGATATTTTATTATTGGATCCAAAGAAAACATCCGTCACTTCAGCCGTGAACAAATCATTACTTATCGCGATCGTTATTATCATCCGGGTAACATGGTGATAATTTTTGCCGGAAATTTGCCAAGTAAAACCATGAAGATTGTCCATGAGAAATTTCACCAAACTCCACAAAATGAAAACAAAATACCTCAATTAAAAAAATTTGTTGATAAACAAAGTTTTGCCAGAATAAAAATTAAGTATAAAAAAACCGCTCAAGCTCATTTAGCCTTAGCTTTTCCTGCTGTTGGTTATAATTCTGCGCAGTTGGTGGTCGCTAAAGTGTTAGCTACTATTTTAGGCGGTGGCATGAGCTCTCGTTTGTTTATTAACGTCCGCGATAAACAAGGCCTTTGTTATTATATCGGAGCGGAAAATTCTCCTTATCAAGAAACCGGAGCTTTTGTGGTACGCGCCGGTTTTGATGTTACGCGTTTAAACCAAGCCTTGCGCGCCATTATTAAAGAGTTACAGGACATCAAGCAACAGCCGGTGTTAGCAGAAGAATTGGCTAAGGCTAAAGAATATATCATCGGTAAAACCGCCATTTATATGGAAGATTCGGAATTTATTGCTAATTGGTGGGGCTCGGAAATGCTGTTTCAGAAAAAATATTGCAGTCCCAAAAAATACGCAACATTGGTACGGGCGGTTACGGTTAAACAAGTGCAAAATTTAGCCAATAAAATATTACAAGCCCGCAAAGCTAATTTAGCAATCATTGGGCCTTATTCCAAAAAACAAGAAAATAAATTTAAACGCTATCTCCATGAACTTTAAAATTCCCAAAAAATTTCCTGAAGAAAATAACCAACCGACACCAGAAAAAGTTTACGTGGATATTAAAAGTATCACCATTGTTAAAGTATTGGTTATTTTAGCGCTTACTTTTGTGTTGTGGATTATTCGCGATATTATTGGCATCTTGTTTGTGGCTTTGGTTTTTGCTTCGGCGCTTGATCCGCTGGTAGACCGTTTGGCGCGCTATCGCATTCCCCGAGCTTTAAGTATTTTGTTAATTTATATTTTATTTATTTGTTTATGTATTTTTGTTTTTTATTTGATTATTCCGCCCTTAATTAACGAGATAACGCAGATTGTTACTTCTTTACAGCAATATGTTCCACAGATTGGTAATTTTTGGTATTATCTCACTCAAAATTCCGAGCAATCTTTTACCGCGGAATGGAGTAAAAATTTGGCTAATTTTAATTCCACACTTTCTAATTTGACTACCGGCATTTATCGAGAATTAAGCAGTTTTTTTGGCGGTATTCTAACGGTTTTACTGGTAATGGTCATTGCTTTTTACATGACCCTGGAAGAAGAGGGCTTAAAAAAGTTTATTCGTTCGATCGCGCCTATTAAATTTCAACCTTATTTGGTGCAAAAAATTAACCGTATTCAAACCAAAATGGGTTCTTGGTTGCGCGGCCAACTTATTTTAATGTTGATTATCGGCCTGCTGTCTTTTTTAGGGCTGTTTATTTTGGGAGTGCCTTATGCTTTGGTGTTAGCGGTGATTGCCGGTTTATTTGAGTTCGTTCCTTTTTTGGGCCCGATC
>MHKJ01000009.1:18586-21540 GCA_001818355.1 Candidatus Kerfeldbacteria bacterium RIFOXYC2_FULL_38_9
GCTGTTCCGGCAATATTTTTTGCTTATACCGATTCACCTTGGAAAGCCATTGCGGTCGTGATTATGTATTTTATTATTCAACAACTCGAAAACCAGGTTATTGTACCGCAAGTAATGAAAAAAGCAGTGGGATTAAATCCGATTGTGGTGATTGTAGTCATGTTAATTGGAGCAAAGTTAGCGGGTATTGCCGGTATCTTGCTAGCCGTGCCGGCCGCTACTATTGCTTGGTTATTTTTGGAAGATATTTTCCAACAGAAAAAACGTTTGGATAATAAACTGGAAGAAGAACCGAAATTATGAAAGAAAATACTTTTTATATTACCACAACCCTGCCTTATGTGAATGCTCAGCCGCACTTGGGTCATGCTATGGAATTTTTACGCGCTGATGTTTTGGCGCGTTTTGAAACAGATAGAAAAAAACAGGTTTTTTTTAATACCGGCACTGATGAACACGGTCAAAAAATTTATCAAAAAGCCCAAGCGGAACAAATGTCGGTGCAGAGCTATTGCGATCAACAAGCGGAAAATTTCAAAAAATTAAAACCTCAATTAAATTTAAGTTTTAATAGTTTTATCCGCACCACCGATGAACATCATGTTAAGGCGGCACAAGAATTTTGGAAAAGATGCGAGCAGAACGGCTCTATTTATAAAAAAAATTATAAGCAAAAATATTGTGTGGGTTGTGAGTTGGAAAAAACCGATTCGGAACTAATTGACGGCAAATGCCCGGAACATCATAATCAAGCTTTAGAAATTCGAGAAGAAGAAAATTATTTTTTTAAATTTTCCGCTTGGCAAGAAAAATTACTACTTTTTTATGAAAAAAATCCGGATTTTGTAGCCCCCCAAAAGCGTTTTAAAGAAATTAAAAATTTTGTGGCTCAAGGATTAGCAGATTTTAGTATCTCGCGTTTAAAAGAAAAAATGCCCTGGGGTGTTGATGTGCCCGGCGATCCTCAACATGTTATGTATGTGTGGTTTGACGCTTTGATAAATTACATTTCTTGTTTGGGTTGGCCACAGGATTTAGAAAAATTTTCTAAATTTTGGCCCGGTGTACAAATTTGCGGAAAAGATAACCTGCGCCAGCAAACCGCCATGTGGCAAGCGATGTTAATGGCCGCTGATTTACCCAATTCTCAAAAGGTTTTTGTTAACGGGCACATTGGCGTTAATGGTCAAAAAATGAGTAAAAGTTTAGGCAACGTTATTGCTCCTAAAGAAATGGTTACTCGTTACGGTTTAGATGCGACGCGTTATTTACTTTTAGCCATGGGTAATTTTGGCGAAGATTTTGATATTTCTTGGGAAAAAATGGACATTAAATATACAGCTGATTTGGCTAACGGTTTAGGAAATTTATTGTCTCGCACCACGAATATGATAGAAAAATATTTTAAGGGAAAACTGCCAGCTTCTTTGGAGAAACCAGAAGATTGGAAAAAAATAAATACCGAATTTGTGACTGCCATGGAAAATATGGAGTCCAGTAAAGCCCTGACAATAATTTGGGCATTGATTGGAGAGTGTAATGAGTATATTGAAAAAAATAAACCATGGGACTTAGCCAAAACCAATCAAGCACAATTAGTAATCGTGTTACAGCGCCTTTTATCTTCTTTAAAATTTTGTACTCTCAAGCTTGCTCCTTTTATGCCGGCTACCGCTCAAAAAATGACAGAGGCTCTTGACGGTGATATCATTTATAAAATTGAACCTTTATTTCCTAGATTAGAAAAATAATATGCACTGGTTAGATATTTTAATTATCATTTGGTTGGGTATTTCTCTGTATTCCGGTTTAAAAATGGGTTTTATTTATAAAGCCGCCACTACCATTGGTTTTTTTTGCGGTTTATGGGTGGCTAGTCGTTATACGCCGGAGTTGGCGCAAAAGTGGCATCTGGGACCATGGCAAATGCCGTTTATTTTTCTCTTGCTGATGTCTTTAGTGAGCAGAGTGTTTGGGTTGGCCGGCTGGTTGATTAACAAGTTATTTCATTTGGTGGCGATTTTGCCATTTTTAAAAACGTTTAATCGGGTGTTGGGCGGTGTTTTGAGCTTAGGTCTTTCTTGTTTTGTGATCAGTTCAGTTTTATATGTGGCTGACATTTATGCCCCGCAGAGCATTGATCCAGTTATGCAAAAATCTATTGCCGGCCGCAATCTTTTAAAATTATCTATTTTTTATAAACCTTTTTTATCTGCCAAACTAGACGATTTAATTAAAAAGGAAAAAAATAAAATACCCACAATTCCTTCCGCCGATATCCCTAACCGTTAAGCGCTAAAAACAATATGCAACTAATTGATTCTCATTGTCATTTGAATTTTGCTCCCTACCAAAAAGACAGAGCAGAAGTGATTTTACGCGCCCAAAAACAAAATATGGGCCTAATTATTGTGGGCACCAATTATCAAACCAGCCAAGAAGCCGTGCGGATTGCCCAAGAGCACGAAAATATTTGGGCCGCCATTGGTTTGCACCCCATTCATTTGGCGCAAGATTTGGAAGAAAAAGACAGTTTTGATAAGCAAGAATATAAATTTACCACTAAGGCGGAAAAATTTGATAAGCGTCGTTATTTTGAGCTGGCTCGTCAAGTTAAAGTAGTGGCTATTGGAGAATCTGGTTTGGATTATTTTCACTTGAAAAATTATTGTGGAAAAGATTTGACTGAAACTGAATACGTGGCTTTACAGAAAGAAACGCTTTATGAAATTTTAGGTTTTAGCCGAGAAGTAAAAAAGCCCTTAATTTTTCATTGTCGGGACAGCTATGATGACCTGTTGGAGTTATTGGCGGAATTTGATCACAACGGCACCGGGGTTGAGGAAAAAGTACGAGGAGTGGTTCATTGTTTTACCGGAAATTTAGAACAAGCGGAAAAAATTTTAACTCAAGGCTTGTATTTGGGTTTCACGGGTATTATTACTTTTCCCAAC
>MHKJ01000009.1:21551-22966 GCA_001818355.1 Candidatus Kerfeldbacteria bacterium RIFOXYC2_FULL_38_9
CAAACCACTAAAAATGCCACGGCCTTATTCAATCTTTAGTTATTGCGTAAATTTTGGTATAGTACAGATATGAATACTATTACTTTACTTATTCTTGGTTTGTTTATTTTAACCAATGGCGCGGTTATTTTTCTTTTATTTAAACGTCAGACAGGCAATAAACAAGTTGATGGTCAAAATATGCAGATGTTAAATCAAAATATTCAAGGCATGCAAGAAAGGCTCGATAAGGTTTCTCAAGGCTTGAATGACCGTTTAGATAGCGCGGCGCGTGTTATTGGCGCGGTCAACAAAGAGTTGGGATCATTGCAAGAGATTGGCCGCAATATGCAAGGTTTGCAAGAATTTTTAAAAAGCCCTAAATTGCGGGGCAATGTTGGCGAGCAGGTTTTAAAACAAATGTTAGGGCAATTTTTTCCCACTGCTTTTTATAGTTTGCAATATAAATTCCGCGCCGGCCAAATTGTGGATGCCGTGCTGAAAACCGAAGATGGCCTTATTCCGATTGATTCCAAATTTCCGATGGAAAATTATCAAAAAATGATCCGTGCGGAAATAGAAACCGAACGTGTAAAATTTCTTCACGAATTTTTGAAAGACGTAAAAAAACACGTTAATGATATTGCTAAAAAATATATTTTACCGGCAGAGGGGACGATTAATTTCGCCGTAATGTACATACCGTCCGAATCTGTTTATTATGAAATTATTCGAGATGATTTGGATTTAAACCGGTACAGCATGGAAAAGAAAGTTTTGTTTGTTTCTCCCAACTCTTTCTTTTATTTTTTAAGAGTGATTATGATGGGCATGCAAGGCAAAAAAATGGCCGAGGCTACCAGAGAAATTATTGACACTGTGCGTGGTTTGCAAAAAGATACGCATAAATTCGCCGATAGTTTAAATGTTTTGAATACGCATATTACTCATACCAAATCCGCTTTTGATCGAGTAGCTACCGATTATGCCAGTATTACCGGAAAAATTGAAAGGCTGGATAGAGTCGATGAGGATAATTTATTAGAATAATTTTATGTTGCCAAAAATTTCCGAGCTATTTGATTTAACCCAAACCGATCAGGCGGAAATTTTTTCAGGTTTGGAAAAAATATGGGAAGCCATACCTAATATTGCCGATTATTTGGCATACTATTTGGAAAATCACCAGGTGGCAGATTTAAGTAAACTGAATCAAGCGGAATACATGGGTCAGCAGGTGATTATCGGCGAGGGCACAGTCATTGAACCCGGCGTTGTTATTAAAGGTCCGGCTTTAATCGGCAAAAATTGTCAAATTAGAAAAGGAGCTTATTTGCGGGAAAATGTGATTATCGGCCATAACAGCGTCGTTGGCAACTGCACCGAGTTGAAAAATGTTCTACTGTTTAATAATGTTCAAGCCGCTCATTTTAATT
>MHKJ01000009.1:22993-26214 GCA_001818355.1 Candidatus Kerfeldbacteria bacterium RIFOXYC2_FULL_38_9
CAAAACTCCTCAGTCTGAAATAAAAATAGTTACTCATTACCACACGCATCAAACCGGTTTGCATAAATTCGGCGCCTTGATAGGGGATTTTACGGAAATTGGCGCTAACACCGTTACCGCTCCCGGCAGTATTATCGGCCGAAATTGTCTGCTTTATCCTTTAATTTTCTGGCGCGGTGTTTTACCTGCTAACTCTCTGGTGAAAATTCATCAACAACAGGAAATTACGGTTAAAAAAGGGCACGGAATTTAAAAAAATCCGCTTGACACTTTTTTTCTCTATGGTTACAATAAATACCGTCAATTTATGGAAATTAAAATAGAGGCTGATACTTTGGGTCATTTGTATTCTTTACCTATCACCAACGCTTTATGGGTGTCTTTTTTAGTAAGTTTTATTTTGATTGTGGTAGCTTGGAAAGTGCGCAAGAATTGGCAAGAGGTGCCGACTGGTAAATTACAATTTTTTATCGAATTTCTTTTAGAAGGTGCGGAAAATTTTATGGACAGCATTGTCCAAAACAGAAAACTGACGCGCCGGCTTTTTCCTTTTATCATGACTATGTTTTTGTTTTTTCTCGTTTCCAATTTGTTGGCAATCATTCCAGGAATTTTGGCTATTAAATTTAACGGAATTCATTTTTTCCGTCCGCCAACCACAGATTATAACGCCGTTTTAGTTATTTCCGGCGTTACTTTTTTATTGATGCAAATAACGGCTTTTACTTCAGGCGGGCCTTTGAAGTATTTTAAAAAGTATATCAATTATTCTTCGCCCATTAATTTTTTGGTATCTTTAATCGAGGCTCTGGGTGATGTGGCGCGGGTAGTGGCTATGTCTTTTCGTTTGTTTGGCAATATGGTGGCCGAAGAAGTTTTGACCGCGGTGGTAGTGGCTTTAATACCTTTTATCGTGCCTATTCCTTTTAGTTTATTGGGGCTGATTATTGCTGTTGTTCAGCCGGCGGTTTTTGCTATTTTGTCATTGATTTTTATTAAGTTAAGTATTATTGAAGAGCACGGACATTAAAAATACTTGATTTATTGAAATTAGTGCTTTATAGTAAGAGCGTTTAGAGATTAAATATTTATTAGTTCGCTAGTCCATATAAAAAAATAATTAACAACAAAACTATGGAATTAGAAGTAATCAAACTCATTATGGCCGGTTTAACAGCCGCCGTGGGCGTAACCGGATCAGCTTTTGCTGAAGGTAAAATTGGTTCAAAAGCAATGGAAGGCATTGGTCGCAACCCCGCTTGCAGTAACGACATCTTCCCTCGCATGATTGTCGCTATGGCCTTGGCCGAAACCCCGGCAATTTTTTCATTTGTGGTTGCCTTAATCATTGTCTTTTTATAAAGCTCCATGGAACTTCTTAAAGCCTTTGGTGTAGATTGGAAACTGGTACTGGCGAATTTAATCAATTTTGCTCTGCTGGTTTTTATTCTTTATAAAATTGGCTATAAGCCGATTTTAAATTTTGTTAACGATCGCACCAAGAAAATAGAAGATGGCATTAAAAATGCCGCTAAAAGCCAAGAGGCTTTGGCGCAAGCGCAAGCGCAACAAACTCAAATCATTGAAGAGTCTCAAAAACAAGCGCAACAAATTATCAATCAAGCCAAAGACACGGCCAGTAAACAGGCTAATGAAATTTTAGAAAAAACCAAGCAAGAAGCCGAGGTTTTGTTAACTAAAACACAATCAGAGCTGGAATTACAGCGCGCCCAAATGTTAAAAGAGGCCAAAAAAGATATTACTGATTTGGTTTTGTTAACCAGTGAGAAGATTTTAGATAAAAAAGTTGACGACCAAACTGATCGAGATTTTGTGAATGGTTTAGTGGGCACCCTTAAAACAACCAAATCAGCTTAAATTATGAAAGCATCGCCAGAGCTTTACGCCAAAAATTGGTATGAAATTTTGAAAAAAACTGATCAATCAGCATGGGATCAAATTTCACAAGTAGTTTTGGAAATGCTTTATAAAAAAGGACAAAGCAAATGGTTGCCACAAATTTTACGTCATTTGGAAAAACAAGAAAATCAAGAAAATCAAATTATGCCAGTAACGGTGAGGACGGCCAAAAAAATGGACGAACAGACCATCGCTAGTTATTTGCAACAAGTTTTGCCACAGGTAAAACCGCGGGTGACATCGACTATAAATTCATCACTGATCGGAGGTTTGGTAATTGAAACTCAAGATCAGCGATGGGATTTGTCAGTTCATGGACAATTAAACAATTTGGCAAATACCATTATAAATAAATAACTCATTGAAATATTATGTCTGAGCAAAGCACAAAAGCATCAGTAGTAGAACATATCAAAAAGCAAATTTCGGCTTTTCAAAAAACCGTAGTGGCTGAAGAAATTGGCACGGTGATTGAAGCCGGAGATGGTATTGTCAAAGCCATTGGTTTAGCCACGGTTAAAAATTCAGAAATGGTGCAATTTGATAATGGCGTTTACGGAGTAGCTCTAAACTTAGAGCAAGACATCGTTGGTATTATGATTATGGGTGATTATGAAGGCATTACCGAAGGCATGAAAGTAAAACGCTTAGGAAAAATTTTAGAGGTACCGGTAGGAACGGAGTTGATCGGTCGGGTGGTTAATCCTTTGGGCGTGGCTAAAGACGATAAGGGGCCGATTAAAACGACTCAAAGCCAACCCATGGAAAGAGTTGCGCCTGGGGTTATTACTCGTCAAGGAGTAAATCAGCCGGTACAAACCGGTATTAAATCCATTGATAGCATGACACCGGTAGGTCGCGGTCAGCGAGAATTGATTATTGGTGATAGACAAACCGGAAAAACCGCAGTCGCCATTGATACTATTTTGAATCAAAAAGGTCAAGATATGATCTGTATTTATGTGGCGATCGGTCAAAAAGAAAGTAAAATTGCGCAATTAGTAGCGCGCCTAGAAGAAGCCGGCGCTATGGCTTACACCATTGTAGTTTTGGCCGGTGCGTCTGATCCGGCGGCTTTGAATTTTCTAGCGCCTTATGCCGGTTGTGCGATGGGTGAATATTTTATGGATCAAGGAAAAGACGCTTTGATTATTTATGATGATTTATCCAAACACGCCGTTGCTTATCGCCAGATTTCCTTATTGTTAAGAAGACCCCCTGGTCGCGAAGCTTATCCCGGAGATGTCTTTTATTTGCATTCTCGTTTATTGGAACGCGCGGCTAAACTTAATAAAGATAAC
>MHKJ01000009.1:26232-38304 GCA_001818355.1 Candidatus Kerfeldbacteria bacterium RIFOXYC2_FULL_38_9
TTAACTGCTTTACCGATTATTGAAACTCAAGGTAATGACGTCTCCGCTTATATTCCCACCAATGTTATTTCCATTACCGACGGTCAAATTTATTTAGAGTCCGATTTATTTTATAAAGGTTTTCGTCCCGCCATTAATGTTGGTTTGTCCGTATCTCGCGTTGGCGGCTCTGCGCAAATTAAAGCTATGAAAAAGGTGGCGGGCAATTTACGTTTAGGTTTGGCTCAATATCGAGAGCTAGAGGCATTCACGCAATTCGGTTCAGATTTGGACGAAGCCACCAAAAAGCAATTGGAAAGAGGCAAGCGTTTGGAACAACTTTTAAAACAACCGCAATACTCTCCTTTGTCGGTAGAAAAACAAATAGTGCAAATTTATTGCGCCAACCTGGGCTATCTAGATGAGATTAAGGTAGAAAAAGTGCAAGAATTTGCCGATGGTTTGGTTGCTTATGTGGAACAAAATGCCGCAGCTATTTATGAACAAATTACCAAAAATAAAGATTTTGATAAGGCCTGGGAAGAAAAAGTGAAAACCGCTGTTGTAAGTTACAAGAAATTGTTGGATAAAAATATGTTCATCATGAAAAAAGAAGAAAAAGAGCAAAAATAAACTATGGCGACGCACGCAAAGGAAATAAAAAATCGATTACAGTCGATCAAAAATACTAAAAAGATCACTAAAGCCATGGAGTTGGTTTCTGGCGCCAAAATGCGTAAAGCAGTAACAGTGATGCTCAACACCAGGGCGTATTATCGTCTGGCTTGGGAAATTATGACGCGGATAACAAAAAATTTAGAGCTTGCCAGCCAAGATCAGCTAGCTCGATTTTTTGAACTGCAAGAAAAAGAAGAAACCGAAAATCAGCGTGTTACTTTAGTGGTTTTTACTTCCAATCGCGGTTTAGCCGGCGCTTTTAACACCAATGTGATTAAAAAAATAGCGTCTTTGTTGCAAAAATACGGTAAAGAAAATATAGAAGTTATTGCCGTGGGCAAAAAAGGCGTGGCTGGTTTGAGTTTGTTGGGCATTAAAGCCCACTTAGCTTATTTGAAAGATGACACGGCTGTCAATTCTGCTTCTATTTCCGTAGTAGCCCGATTGGTGCATGAAAAATTCAAGAAAAAAGAAACCGATAAAGTTTTAGTGGCTTATACCGATTATCTTTCAGCCATTAACCAAGAGGCGATAGTTAAACAGCTTTATCCTTTTACTAAAACAGCCGGCATTGGCGAGAGTGTGGAAAATATGTCAGAAGCACAAGAAAATAAAACTCCAGAAAAAACTTTACTACCATCAGGGAATATTCGCTATACTTATGAACCGTCCAAAGAGGCAATTTTAACTTATTTGATTCCGCGTATCGCCGAAGTACAGCTCTATCAGGCTTTGTTGGAAAGTAATGCCTCAGAACACAGCGCACGCATGGTGGCCATGAAGAACGCTTCTGATGCCGCTTCAGAAATGTCTGAAGATTTAACACTAGCTTTTAATCGTGCCAGGCAAGCCAGTATTACCCAAGAAATTGCGGAAATATCTGCCGGTACGGCCGCGATTATTTAATTTATTATTAACAAAATTACTAATATGCAATCAGGAAAAATCACTCAAATTATCGGACCGGTCGTAGATGTTTCTTTTGCCGAAGGAAAATTGCCGGCTATTTACGAGGCCTTGGAAGTAACTCACAATCAACAGCACTTGGTTTTGGAAGTGCAAGCGCATTTGGGTTCGCAAATTGTGCGAACCGTGGCCATGGGTTCAACCGACGGTCTGCAAAGAGGAATTGAGGTAACAACCAAAGGCCAGCCTATTTCCGTACCGGTAGGCCAGCAAACTTTAGGGCGTTTATTTAACGTCATCGGAGAAGTAATTGACGGTAAAGAGGCTTTGCCAAAAAATACGGAACTGCGCGGCATTCACCAAAAACCGCCAAAATTTGAAGAACAGTCTACGAAAGTGGAAATTTTAGAAACAGGCATTAAAGTTATTGACTTAATTTGTCCCTTTGTCAAAGGCGGCAAAGTCGGTTTATTCGGCGGCGCGGGCGTGGGTAAAACTGTTATTATTCAAGAGTTAATCCATAATATTGCCAAAGCTCATGGTGGTTATTCTGTTTTTGCCGGAGTAGGAGAGCGAACGCGTGAAGGCAATGATTTATATCACGAAATGTTAGATTCGGGCGTAATGGGCAAAGTGGCCATGGTATTTGGACAGATGAACGAACCGCCGGGCGCGCGGGCTCGGGTGGCTTTAACCGGTTTAACCATGGCTGAACATTTTAGAGATAAAGACAATCAAGATGTACTGTTTTTTATTGATAATATTTTTCGTTTTACGCAAGCAGGATCTGAGATGTCAGCTTTGTTAGGCCGCATTCCTTCGGCTGTGGGCTATCAGCCGACTTTGGCGCAAGAAATGGGTAGTTTGCAAGAACGCATTACTTCTACGCAATCCGGTTCCATTACTTCGGTGCAAGCCGTTTATGTACCGGCTGACGATTTAACAGATCCGGCTCCCGCCACCACTTTTGCTCATTTGGATTCTACAGTAGTGCTTAATCGTTCTTTGGCTGAACTGGGTATTTATCCGGCTGTGGATCCTTTAGATTCCACTTCTACTATTTTAGACCCAAACATTATCGGTCAAGAACATTATCGAGTTTCGCGCGAAGTTCAGCGTATTTTACAGCGTTATAAAGATTTGCAGGATATCATTGCCATTTTAGGCATGGAAGAATTGACTGAAGAAGATAAACAAACAGTAGCGCGGGCTCGCAAAATACAACGTTTTCTTTCCCAGCCTCTGCATGTGGCCGAAATTTTCACCGGTAGTGCCGGTAAATACGTGAAATTAACAGATACCATTAAAGGCTTTGCGGAAATTATTGAGGGTAAGCATGATAATAAGCCCGAACAAGCTTTTTATATGAAAGGTGGCATAGAAGAGGTAAAATAAATTTTTAAAACAGCACAGCATGGATGTTATTCAAAAATTGAAATTAAAGCTGATTTCTCCGGAAGAAACTCTTTTTGCGCAAGAAGTTAATGCCGTGGTTATTCCCACAGAAAATGGAGAAATTACAGTTTTGCCTCAGCATGCCGGTTTGGTTAGCATTTTGGTGCCCGGAGAACTGATAGTTCAAGACGGTAAAACCAGATATCCTTTGGCTGTGGCCGGCGGAGTTATTCAAGTGCAAGACAATAACGTTACTATTTTAACTGATGCGGCTGTGCACGCTAAAGATATTGATTTAGCAACAGCTGAAAAACGCGCTAATGAACTAGCTAAACAACTGGAAGATCAGGCCACTTTAAATTTAGCCGACTATCAAACTCTTTTACGTAATTTAGAACACGAAAAAGCGAAATTGCGCGTTGGCCGCAAATGGCATAACTAAGAGGTGTGGATAAATAGGCGCACAACTTGATTTTTTTCAAAGAATGTGTTATTTTTTGATTAAGTAAAAAATAATTTTAAATTTATGACCAATCAAAAAAATAGGCCTAATTATATCACAGGTAACATTTTGGTGGATTTAGGTTTGGCAAACTTGGAAGAAAAGAAAAAATTGGCTCTTTTGGATAAAATGGACGATCTTATTCATAAACGGCTTTTGTTAAGAATCAATTCTATGCTCACAGATGAACAAGCCGCGGTTTTAGAAAAAAAGGCCGATAACAGCCAAGCAGAGCAATTGGCGGCTTTAAGCCAGTTTATTCCCAATTTAACCGAACTAATCCTGACAGAAGTTAAAAGTTTTAAAGAAGAAATGCTGGGCATGAATCTTAATGCTCTGTTAGATTAAGTGAGGTTTGATTTAGCCATAAATTAAACCATGCTGACAGGAAATCCTCAAAAACAAAAACAAAATTTTATCCAAAATACCTTCGATCCCACTCCTGCGGTGCTACCATCCCTGCAAGAAACACACGAAAAAATGTTGGCGGCTTTTGATGAGTTTTATAAACACATGATGGATTTAAAAAAAAGACAACGTAATGCCAAACAGGTGATTAAAAACAGAATTGATCAAAAAAAAATTGAACAAATCAAACAAGCACTTAAACAATTACCTTAAATTTATATGGCCGAAACCCCAGAAAAACAACCAGTTATACCACCAGCGCCGGAAATTGATGTAATAAAACCAATAGAACCAGCGGAACCGTCAAAAGAAAAAAAACCGGTAATGTCAGAAGCAGAATTGGCGCGAGAAAAAGAAACGCTAGTAACAACAACCGCTACTGAAGCGGAATCTTTTATGTTGCAAGAAAAAAAATTGCGCACTTTATCAGAAATGACCAATGAAGAAAGAAAAATGTCTTTGGAGAGAGAAATTGAAGGCGCTCAATTTGCTAAAGATTGCCTTGCTGTTTTAGATAAATTACAAAAAAAATATGATTTAGCCAAAGCTAATTTTGAAAAAGCCAAACACAGAGCAGACACCGCCATTATTCACAAACAAAAAAAACAATACGAACATTTAAAAGCTCAGGGTGAATTAGAAGTTGCCGAGGGCGAGCTCACCAGACAATTGGCCAAATTAGCCGATTGGGACAAACAAGAAGAACCGCAAAGAATTTTAAAAGAATTGCAAACAGAATTATCCTCTTTAGTGGAAAAATATAAAAACACCACCAATGCCGAAACTAAGACTCAATTGGCGCAACAAATAGAAAAAACACGAGAAAACATTTTAAGGCTTAAACAGCGTACTGAAATTCGTAAAAAATTAGCTCATTATCATCTTTTAAAAGACGCTTTGTTAAAAGATAAAATCGGCGGTTTGGGGCATTCTCAAGCAGAATTACTGAGCCGAGAGAAAAATTTGTTGGTGGGAACTTTAAAAGGGAAAACCGGCAATGAGAGAACTGCCGTAAAAGAAGCACGAGCTCGTGAAAAGGCCTATTTTGCCAGCCCGGAATGTCAAACGAGAATTGCAACCTTAGAGCAAGAAATTACAATTTTAAAACAACATTTAACAACAGCTCCGGCAGAAAAACCCGCTACAGCGGATGCTACTATTAAAACCAAAACAGAAATTCAGCAAGAAATATCTGCCAAAGAAAATACTAAGAATAGTCTTAGCAAGGCTGTTTCCGGTTTAGATTTGGATTATAAAGAAAGAAGTTGGTTGGAAATTGATACGGCTAATCGTAATTTAGAAGAAATGCGCGTGGATTTGTTGGGTGCGTTATATGACGAGGTTTTAATAGAAGAAAAAAATAAATATGAAAAAGCTTTAGCAGAAGAAGTGTTGAAAAAACGACCGTGGTTAGCTAAATTTTTTGACGGTATGACCGAGGCCAGTTTGTTTAAACTTTTTGAGCATGACTTAAAAGATCGCGGAACTTATGGTAAAGTTGTGGGTACTACTTATCATGTAATTTTAAAGGCCATGAACGCTAAAAATTTGACGCGCGTGGCTTTGTTGGGAACCGGTGGCGTGGCCGCCTTTATGTCCGGAGGAGTTGGCGGTTTGTTGGTAGTGGCCGGCGCGGCCGCTTTGGGCAATGCCGCACTTACTGTTTTAGGCACAGGAACTTTTAGCGGCAAAATGGGAGAAAAACTGTTTTCTTCTCTTACCGAAAGAAAATTAAAGAAAGGTGTAACATATGAAGATCCTAAAAAATATTTAGATGAGTTATTAGAGTTAAAAAGAGATAATCGTATCTCGGAATCAGAGTATGAAAAAAATAGCCGTTATGTTTTAAACAGAAAAAAAGGCTTAATTTTTGGAAAAAAAGTACCTATTTTTACTAAGCTTAATTCGGAACAATGCCATCAATTAGAGGGATTTTTACAGCAAAGACGTTTATTGGTTGGTAAATTAAGCCCGGTTGACGAACAGTTATTAACAGATTTGCGCAGATTTCAAATTAAAAGAGATGTGGATTTTTTAGATCCCAAAGTAAAAGAACAAGGCCGGGCTTTACCGGAAAAATATTTTTCGGCGGAAGATCAAGAACAAGCAAAACAAAATAAAAAATTTAGAAGTTTAACCGCGGTTTTGGACGCTTTAAGTGAAGATTTAGACGCGGTGTCTCGGCAAAGTTTGGAAAAAGCGGCTCATAATTTAAAATCCGGCAAGGTGGTTGCTGCGATTGCGGGTGCTTTGGCCGGCGGTGCCGCTCTTGCCAAAGGAATAGAGATGTTGGTCGAGGCCGGACACAGCGTGGCCACTGATCTGGCTCAAACGTCTACTCATCCTTTTGATAGCAGTTATTTGGATCATCCGGGTCAAGAAGGTTTTGCTAACACCGCAGGAGGCGGGCGTTTTGTGGATTCTGTTCGGGAAATTAAAGTGCCCGTAACAGAAAACGGTCCTTTTGTCGATTATGAACTTAATCCTAATATTCATTACACCGCAACTTCGGAGGCGCAAAAGTTTATGGAAGCGCATCACATTACGCATAGTGTTTTTGATAAAAAACCGGGTATTGCCGCCATGCATTTTAGAACAACTTCCGGTGGAAATTTAGAGGTGCGTGAAGTTTATGCTGATGGTAAAGTTGATGTGGTTATTTTTGATAAAAACGGAAAAATACACGAATTGTTAGATGACGTGAACATCAAGCACGTGGAACAAACTCCTTCTGCCCCTGAAACAACAGCAGAAACTCCAGTGGCAACAGCAGACCTTTCTCCGGCACAATTAGCCGCCGATGATACCGCTTTAAAAGCTCTGGATGAAGTTAGCGCTCCTTTGACTTCAGTTGAGGCCAAAGAATTAAATAACTATTTACATCAGCCTGATATCTTGCGCAGAATTGCCGGTAAAATTAAACATGAATTGGGTAAATTACCAAATCAGGAAGGACAAGAATGGTTAACAAGAAGCGCGGAAAGACAAAGCAGATTGCAAGCATTAAGGGAAGCGTATCAGAGCGGCCAGTTTACTCCTATGGAACAGCGTCAATTATTGCAGGTATTAAAATCAGCGCACGAACAAGATATGCAGAACGCGCCTCAACTTTTTGCTTTCAAACCGGGTGAACCAAATGTAGCCGAGCGTTCCATGTCAGCTAAAATAGAAAATGCTCACGAAATAGCCGCGGCTTTAAAATATGAACCAACTATGCCGCCAACTCTGGAAGAAATTAGAGCTTTGCCGCCCTTGCCGGCCATCGAGCAAGCAGGACAAGCATTGGCGCATGCTCAGCCACTTCCGGCAACGGCAGAAGTACATGGTAACGCCGTAGATTTAAGCGCGCCTGATATGAAAATATCACCGGCGGCTGAACAGCTTCTGCACCAAGATAAGTCTGTGATTACTATGGGTGGAGAACATGGTTTACGTTTTGAATTTTATAAAGGCCAAGGAGATATGGACGGCATGGAAGTAAAAGTCAGCGGGAATATTGACCCAGGTGTTTCCACGCGCGGTTTATTGAGCTCAGATGTCATTGCGCCCTCACCGGCTTTGCAAACCAGAATTACCAATTTAGCCGCGCTCATAGAAGGCTATAAACAAATGAAAGTTGCCAATGTGCCAACGGAACAACTGCAAGCCTTAACACGATTAATCAAACAGCAAACGGAAAGTTTGGAGGCGAGTTTTCCAGGTCAAGCGCTAAATTATCAAAATCCAATTTTTAGAGTTTTAGGCATTAAGCCGGGAGTTGCCGATGATGCCATTTATCAACTGAAATTTCATCCGCAAGAATTTATAACGCGCACAGAAACGGTTCGTAGTTTTGTTAATGATTCTGTAACCGGTAATATTTCAGATCCAACCAACAATCTTCATAAAATAATTGAAGATGCAACTAATTTACCACAATCTTTAGTAGATCAATACGTTCAGGAAGGGCGCTATTGGGTTATCAGGGAAAGTAGCGGTAATCCTGGTATTATCAATTTGGATACAGATGGTCATGGAACACCCTCTTATGGCTTACACCAATATGTTCCTGGAAATGTAAAAGAAATGATTGGTTATTTAAAAGGTCAACAGAATCGTTTTGGAGATCTTTTAGACCAAGCAGGAACTCCAGGAACAGCTTCATTTAACACTGCCTGGAAAGATTTAGGAAAACAATATCCGGTAGATTTTTCCAATGCTCAGAATAGTTATTTAGAAAACGTTTATTTACCAACCAGAATAGCTCAATTTGAAGCAAAATCAGGATTAGTTTATTCCTCGTTAAGTAAACCAGTTCAAAGATTGTTAGAAGGAGCCATTGTTCAATATGGAGGTAATAGTAATATTCATCGTTTAATCGCTGAAGCTATTCAGCATAATCTTGGTAAAAGTGATGCGGAAATTGTAGCCGCTATTCAAGACGTGCGTATTAATACCGCCCCTAAATTTTTTGATAAAAGCTGGGTTGATATGGTGATAAAAAGAGCGGAGGCAGAAAAACAATGGTATATGAATTGGGCAGAAGCATATCATCAACCATCTTCAGCTCTAAATTTTGACATCACTTCTGCGGTGGAACAAGGCGGAGTAATTGGCTGGCTGGATGCCCAAAATCAGTTTCATTCTGTAGAGGGATTTATTAAAGAGTGCCCCGTGGATAATTTTAACAAGTATGATTCTTTAATCGTGGCCACGGCTGAAAAATATGGAATTCCACCGGAATTATTAAAAGCAACCATTGTTCAGGAAAGTAGATTTCATCCTGAGGCTATAAATACTAATAATGACAACGGCACCATTGATTTAGGTCTTACGCAAATTAATAGTAGTAATTATAATTCTCCGCATTGGGGCGATGATCCTTTTTGGCAAAACATTAAAAGTGATCCGCGAGCAACTTTGTCTGATCCGGCAATTGCTATTGAGGCTTCTGGTAGAACGTTCAAATTTTGGATTGATACGGTTATAAATAAAAATCCGGAATTAGCAAATTTAACCGGAGAACAAAAATGGAAAGTTATATCCACAGCTTATGGCGAGGGTGGCGGGTCTATAAAAGATTTACACGGCGCCATTCCTCAGCGGCATGAAAAATATGAAGCGCAATTATTTGCGATTATGAAGTATTTGCGAGAAAAAGATCCCAGCTTTATGGCCATGATTCATCAAGCCGAACCGATAGCAAACAATGGAGCTGTATCTCAACTACCGATTGAATCTGCGCCAACAGTTTTAGGCCCAACCCCTCCTTCTGATACTTCTTGGAGTTCCACTTTACCTCAGTGGGGAGCAAATGATCACTACACCGGTCCTACTCGCATACCTAATAATACACCAGGCGCGGAAACTGTGGCCGGTGCCGTGCCCAAAACCCCAGAATCTACCAGAGGTTTTTGGAGCGGTTTGTTTGGCAATAATGAAAAAGTTTCCGCTGATTCTATAGTTTTAGGTCATGATACAGTTTCTTCAATAAAAAATAATAGTGAACTGGTAGAAATTCGTTGTGATAACGGAGCGGTTATCTTCTTTTCACAAAACAAGTATAATCCTGGTATCTTTAGAATTGAAAATCCTCATAATGTAGAAAGATTAGACTATTTAAGAGTTTTAAGAAAAAATTTAGAAACCCACAATTTGGCTGATTCAAAAATGGGAAAAGCATTAGATAAACAAATTGCTATTTTGGAAAAAACTTCTCCCGCCATGCCGAAAGTTCCAATTGCCAAACCAAGTTTGGAAACAGCAATTCCTCAAGCTCCTGAAGCGCCGGCAGGACCCGCAATCAGTTTGGATGCAACAAGTTTGTCCAACCCAGAAGAGCTGTTAAAAGCCGGAGAGGCCACTTTGCACACAGCCCAAGGAGATTTAACTTTTATTAAACAAGGAGGAACCAGCAATTATGAAATACACTTATCCAACAATGTCAGAACTTACGGACAAGCTAAAGAGGTTTTAAGAACTGTTTTTAATCAACTCCAAAGATCTCCTCAATGGAAAGCCAGCGGTCAATATAAGGCTTTTGGTAAAATGGTTCAAGAAATAACCAGAGTAATCGGCGTTGCTGGCCCCAATGCTCCTTATACGGCAGTTGTTAAATCCGCAGGAGGGAATGTTTAAGCTTGTTTAAATAATGGAAATTTTAGCCAAGTTAAACCAAGAACAAAAGCAAGCGGTTATCCATAAAAATGGCCCCTTGCTTATTGTGGCCGGTGCGGGCACGGGTAAAACCACGGTGATTACGCGCCGTATCGCTTATTTGATTGAAGAAAAAATTGTTAAACCGGAAGAAATTTTAGCTTTAACTTTTACGGAAAAAGCGGCCGGCGAAATGGCGGAAAGGGTGGATGGTTTATTGCCCTTAGGTTACGTGGATTTGTGGATTTCCACTTTTCACGGTTTTGGTGAACGGATTTTAAAAGATCACGCTTTAGATGTCGGCTTAAGCAATGATTTCAAATTGTTGTCTGATACAGAACAATGGCTTTTGGTAAAAGAGCATTTGGAGGAATTTGATTTGGATTATTATCGTCCTAAAGGCAACCCGACAAAATTCGTCCAAGGTTTAATCGCTCATTTTTCTCGTTTAAAAGACGAAGATATCACACCCGCGGAATACGTAGCTTATGCGCAAAAACTCAAACTGGATACTGATCAAACGGATTCTTTTTCCAGAATTTACGAAGTGGCCACAGCTTATGCTAAATATCAGCAACTGTTGCGCGAGCACAACGCTTTTGATTTTGGTGATTTGATTGTAGAAACCGTGCATTTATTAAAACAGCGGCCGCATATTTTACAAAAACTGCGTCAGCAATTCCAATATATTTTGGTAGATGAATTTCAAGACACTAATTACGCCCAGTATGATTTAATTAAATTGTTAGCCGCGCCGCATAATAATTTAACCGTGGTGGCGGATGACGATCAATCCATTTACAGTTTCCGTGGCGCCGCCATGAGCAACATTTTAATTTTTAAAAAAGATTATCCAAACAGCAAAGAAATTTCCTTGACTCAAAATTATCGTTCCCAACAAGCCATTTTGGATTTGGCTTATGATTTTATTCAACACAATAATCCCAATCGTCTGGAAGAAACTTTAAAAATTGACAAACATCTCCAAAGCAACAAAACCGGCCAAGCGCTGATCGAGCATTTGCACGCGCAGTCTTTAGAAGGCGAGGCGCAATTGGTTTTAGATAAAATTTTAGCTTTAAAGCAAAAAAATAAAAAATTATCTTGGAATGATTTTGCGATTTTAGTGCGCGCCAATGATCAGGCTAATACTTTTATCCCTTATTTGGAACGCACCGAAATCCCTTACCAATTTTTAGCTTCCCGCGGACTTTTCACCAAAGCGGTTATTTTGGATTTACTTGCCTTTTTGCGACTTTTGGACAATTATCACGAATCTCGTTCTTTTTATCGGTTATTAAATTTTGCCCACTGGCATTTACCTCCGGCAGATGTCATCAATATTATTAACTGGGCGCATAAAAAAACCCAATCGTTATTCGAGGTTTGTCGCAATTTGCAGTTAGTTCCCAATTTACATAAAAATACTTACCAAACGATTGCGAGCATTATGTCTTTAATAGACAAACTGTCTTTGGAAACACGTTTTAAAACCATTGGCGAAATTACTTTGCGTTTTTTAGAAATGTCCGGATATTTAAAATGGTTGACGCAAAATAAAAAAGCCGCGGAAAATATTCTTTATCTTAATCAGTTTTATAAATATATTATCGCTTTTGAACGGGCGCACGAAGAAAAAACTACGCATAATTTTGTTTATGAACTGAATTCCATGATCGACGCGGGAGAAGAGGGGCAGTTACAACCGGATTTTACCGAAGGCCCGGAGGCGGTAAAAATTATGACCGTGCACGCGGCCAAAGGCTTGGAGTTTGCTTATGTTTTTGTGGTTAATTTGGTAGATAAACGCTTTCCTTCTATCGCCCGCAAAGAAGCCATTCCGATTCCGGATGAAATTGTTAAAGACGTACTGCCGCAAGGGGATTGGCATCTGGAAGAAGAACGGCGTTTGTTTTACGTGGCTATGACGCGCGCCAAAAACGGTTTGTTTTTAACCAGCGGTGAAGATTACGGCGGAGCCAGAAAAAAGAAACCATCGCGTTTTTTACAAGAAACCGGTTTTGTTAATACCGCACCCGCGCCTAGCGGCCAGATTCTTTTTGGTAATG
>MHKJ01000010.1:0-1844 GCA_001818355.1 Candidatus Kerfeldbacteria bacterium RIFOXYC2_FULL_38_9
GCAGGCGACGGTGTCGTCTGCGAAGTCCCAGTCACAGTTATCGTCGAGACCGTTGCAGACCTCAACCGCGCCGGGGTAGGCCTCGGCGCGGCTGTCGTCACAGTCCCCCTCGAGCGGCGTATAGCCGTCGAGGTCCCCGTCCAAGCACGGACGGGGAGGGGGAGACAGAGTACAGTCGTACTCCGTCTCCGCCCGGGACAACGGGGCTATCGCCGTCATCAGGACGGCGACTAGCCCACATAACGTTGTCTTCTTCATGGAGCTCCTCCTTTGGGATCATATCCCGGGGGGCAAGCGCACAACGCGCTCACCCCCCCCTGCTGCATCAGCTAGCCCCACTGCATCACACTTTGACCGTAGGGTTAAATTCTCGTCTTGTCAATACTCTTAAGCCAAGCCACAAAAACAAATTGCGAAAAAACAGGGAAAGTGTTATAATGAATTTGATTTATTCTTTATTTATCCTTCATTTATTTTTTAGAAAAAATCTTCCAAAATGCCCAAAAACAGCCTCATTTCTTTTCGTGAAGACTTTTCCGCATTTTTAGCCGGCACTTTACTACGTGTACAGGTTTTTTTGGGAAAAGCTGTGCATAACTTTATCAAAAATTCCAAAACCACTCTTTACTGGACCGGTGTTTTAATAGTGGGCTTGGGCATTGCTGTTGCTATTTTTTATGTGTTTAATGTCCCCTTGGTTTATGCGGAGGATAGTAAAGGTTTCGGTTATATTATAGTTCAGCTTTTCGGCAATATGTTCTACTGGGTTATTGCCGCGCCTTTTGGCTTGATGGCAACGGTTATGGCTTTTGTTTTAACTTTTGTGGCCACCTATCCTTATGGCACTTATTGGCAGGCTTTGGGTTTAGCAACCAGCGGCGGTTTTATTAAAGTGCCGGCCGTGGTAACAGGCTGGAAACTGGTGCGTGATATGTGTAATGTTTTTTTCTCTTTGATTTTATTGGTTATCGCTTTAGCCACGGTTTTGAAAATTGAAACTTTCGCTTGGAAAAAACTTTTGCCGCAGTTTGTGTTAATGGCTATTTTAATCAATTTTTCCCGCAGTATTTGCGGCGTCTTTACCGACATCGCCACCGTGGCCATGGCCACTTTCGGCGGGTCTTTCGGTAATATTATGGGTGCTTCTTTGTTGGGCGCTTTTGGCATGCCGGATGTTTTAACGCTTAACACATCAAATGTCGGCAGTGGTTCTATTGAGAATAAAGCGGCCGGCGATACTTCTTGGTCTTGGCTATTGCTGGGCTATATTATGACCGCTTTAATGTTTGTGCTCTTGTTTGTAATTTTAACCGTGTTTACTTTACTGCTTATTTTCCGCATTGTTATTTTATGGTTTTTAATCGTTATTTCTCCTTTGGCTTATATCACTCGTATTTTGCCGCAAACTCAAAAATACGCTCAACGATGGTGGGAAATGTTCAGTCGTTGGTGCGTGGTCGGGCCTTTGATTACTTTCTTTTTGTGGATTTCTTTATCTATCGCTTTTGGCACCAATGTCGACTCCGGTTATAACGGTGCGCCTTTAAACGTGGCTTTTGAGCAAAATTCTATGGATAAAGTGGCCAATATGCAAGGCCCTGTCGATCCCTCTACCAACAGCACCTTTCAAGCCCCCAGGCCAAACACGGTGGTTAATTTTATGATTATGATGTTAATGCTGGCCGCTTCTTTAAAGTTAAGTTTGGAAATGGCCGCGGAAGTGGGCGGCATCTTGGGTAAAGCGCAAGGAGTGGCAATGCTGGGCGTGGGACTGATGGCGGCCAAGGCTTCGCGATTAGTGACCGGAGTTAGCATGGGTGCTTCTGAGAAATTGGCTAAATGGC
>MHKJ01000010.1:1852-2586 GCA_001818355.1 Candidatus Kerfeldbacteria bacterium RIFOXYC2_FULL_38_9
ATATCCAATGATGAAGACGGGAAACCAAAACCAATGGGCACCGGAGCTAAAATAGGATCTGGTATTCTTTCTACTTTCAGTGGTTTGACCAGCGGCACCGCTTTAATCGCCAACGCCGCTTTTCAGCCTAAGCGTTATGCTAAAAATTTATGGGAAGGCATACAAAAAAATGAAGCGGCGGCTCAAGCCAAACAAGATTCTGCCATGGCCAGTTATGCCGAGGGTTTGCGCAATACTCAAGTTACGGGTCAAGGAGCCGGAGTTCTCGGTCACGGCCGAGTTTTAACCACGCGCTTAGCCGGAGTGTTGTCCGGCATGGGCAATGAAGATGCACAAGAAGTATGGAAATATAATAACCCTTTGTCTTGGGATGTTGCTAAAACCAAAGCGGCCAGGGTTTGGAATGCCGCCGGTTCCATGACCGGCTTAGGAGGACCAAGAGTGGAAAAAGAAAAACTGGAAGAGCAAGTGGCTAAAGAAAAAGGCGCACAAGAGTTGATGGAATATCATAATGCCATTAAAGATTCCAAAAATAACAGAAATGATCCTAGTGGTAAAGGAGATTTTGATAAGGCCGCCGGGGCTTTACAAATAGATGTAAAAATTCCGGCTATTAAAGCGGTAATAGAAGCGCGAGCGCAAGACTTAACGAAACAGGCCAATGCTGTAGGTGCCAGTAGTCAGGCAGGCAAGACATTAACTGATCGCGCTGACAGGTTAAAATCTTTTGCCGA
>MHKJ01000010.1:2600-4353 GCA_001818355.1 Candidatus Kerfeldbacteria bacterium RIFOXYC2_FULL_38_9
TCAGCTTGGCTCAACTGGTTGCTGACGATGCCGGAGGCGATGAAACTGTGGACTTATTTCAAGGTCAATTAGATAGCAGTTTAGCGGATTTTAAAGATGCCGGCAAACACCCGGATCATAAATTTTTTAATCCAAGTACTAATACCTATGAAAAGGATCAAGGTAAGCTGAAAAAAGATTTGGGGCAAGACGCTAAAGCCAAAGAGATGAGAATTAAAAAACTTAAAGCCAAATTGGATGCTTTGGAAACAGGTCCTAGTGAGATCAATCAATTAAAAGCCCGCGGTGCCGTTAATGAGGAATACGAAAAATTGAACCAGTATTTAAAAACCGCTGATCAACAAGAAGAAGAATTATTGGGCGCTTTGGAGCAGAAAAAATGGAATAAAGTAAATGCCGTTTTGCGCATTATGCAAGAAAACGGCAATTTGGATCGCGCTTCTAAAAATATTGTGAATATGGACAATCCCGGTGAAGGCGGTAATAGCGCAGTTGGCATGAAAGCTTTTTTAAAGCATCAACTTATTGGAAAAGGTATGGGAAAACAACAAGCTTATTCTATGATGAACTCTATTATGGGCCCGGCTTCCAGCAATCAAGGAGATTTTGCCGGTCATTTTTCCTATGATAAGCGTACCGGGTTTTCTTTAAATGATCCGGAAAAAGCCAGAGGGATACAAGATTTTATTATGGAACGCAAAAAGTTTCTTGAAATCGGCCAAATGGACTGGACCACGGAAGATGCTGATGGTAAAGAAATGTTTGCCGATTACGCACAAAAGGCTTTTTTTGAAAACGCCGGCTTAATTGCAAAGGACGAAAAATTGGTTAATAATATTTCTTTGGCCAACCGTAAATTTGTTGTAAAACATTATGATGAAATTTTAACTGCGTCTAAGTCCAATCCAGTTGTGGAAAAAGCATTAAACCACATTAGAGATCGTTCTTAATTAAAATCAACCAACTTACTTATGCCAAATACCGTTCCTATTAAAGATCAATTTAATTTGCAAGACAGCTCGGCTGTTAAATTTTTTGCGGAAAATATGCACAAGGCCATTGATCTTTTGGATTTGGAACAAATTTTATACTTAAGCCAAACCGCCCGCAAGCGTCTGCTAGAGCAATATGCTGATTTGGAAAAAGCCAATCTTCAACTTTTTGAAAAAATAAAAGATATTATCGCGCACGGTGAGTGGTATGTTTTGGGCAGATTGCCGGTCGCAAATTTACCGGAGTTGTTTGAAAAACATTTTGCTTATTATTGGCAACAAGACCCGGATTTGGTTTTCACTTTATTACAAAATCGGTTGGCTATTATTCCTGATGTTGCCAAGCGCGACCAAATAAAAGCAAGTATTCGTTTGGCTTTGGCCCGCGCCACTGCGCTTTTGGGTAAAAATAATTTGGATGATGCCGCAGGAAACAGTGCCGCGCCCAGCGTGGCTAATTGGTTGCGTGATTGGCGCGAGTTCTTGGCTGACAGGCCTTTGGATCCTTTGTTGATTGTGGAATACTTAAATTCCAGTAAAAATGTTAAAAAATTAACCGTTACCGAGCGCAAACAACTGGAACTGGTGATTAAATTGGATCATAAGCTTTCTCTTTCTTCTCAAAGCGCTGAAGGTACGGAAGATACTTATGTCATTAAAGATCCGGTTTCCGGAACTTATAAAATTTTTGAAAGAGGCAAACTTTATGACAGTAAAGTGGCCATATCGGCAGAAGAACTGGAAGCTATGCGTTATGTTTA
>MHKJ01000010.1:4378-4731 GCA_001818355.1 Candidatus Kerfeldbacteria bacterium RIFOXYC2_FULL_38_9
CCATTGTCTTTGGCGCAAGTGGTCAAAAGAGAAGTGCGTTATGCCCAGCCTCAGCAAGTTGTTGCTAAACCTAAAGCTCAACCAAAGCCAACACCAGCGCCTTTGGCGTCCAAACCGGTTAAACCTGTCAGCAAAAAATCTTTCTCACCGCCTAAAGTTACTTTGCCGCCACCGCCTCCTTTACCAACCGCACTCAAACCTTTGCCTAAGACTAAAATTAGCTCAACTAGCATTAACTATCATCAACTGGCCCAGCGGGTTTTAAGTTATTACGAGCTTTTATTTCCCACCTTGGAAGGGGAGCAGCATTTTTTAAGCATAGTCGCCGGTTATTTACGAAAAACTATTGATCT
>MHKJ01000010.1:4767-6748 GCA_001818355.1 Candidatus Kerfeldbacteria bacterium RIFOXYC2_FULL_38_9
AGAAGGCGGAGCGTTGTTGGCAAGCAATAAAACCGCAGAGATTTTAAAAGCCGCGGATGAGATTTTAAACGAGGTTAAAACTCAACCGCAAGCCAATCGGTTAAGCTTGGACAAGCTTACCAAATCATCACAGTTTGCGCCCAGTTTTCAAGCTGTGCAAAAACAAATGAAAAAACAAGAGATTCATCACGCCGAAGAATCAGCTGAAGGCGCGATAGAAGATATTTTTGCCAACATCAATCCTATTTTTGATAACAACCCCCCTGCTGTAAATTCCAATTTTACCGTGAAAGCTAAAAAACCGTTGGTGCGTGATGTGCTGGAGCCTGTAACAACCAAGCCTGTTGCCGACCAGCCTTTGGTCATGGGTCCTATTGATGAGCTGGCCCATTTGACTCTGTTGGAATTTCGGCGTTTGGGCGGTACTTCTGGTTCAGCTGAGGCTGTTAAAAAATTAAAAGAAAAACTGCAACTTTTGGAAGACGAGTCCATCGCTAAAAGAGCGGAAGGCATTGAGGCTTGGAAAACCAGTCCGTTAAATCAGCTTTATGTCAATATCGGCAATAGCAGTTTAGATCGAAATATTCCGGTTAATAAAGTGATTGCGGAAAAACTCGCTCAAAAAGAAGAGTCTTTAACTGCCGAAGAATTTTCGGCTGTAGCTGATTTTAATCGTTTAATTCGTTATTAGTATGCAGTTCACCGTTCCTCAATTTATTGAAGTGGAAGCTAAAATTATTGGTCCCATTTCCGCACGCCAATTTATTGAGCTTTTAGTGACGGTTGGTTTGCTTTTTTTGTGTTTTAAAATTTTTCAGATGTTTATTTTTATTCCGCTGGCTTTGATTATCGGCGCCATTTCCGGCGGTTTGACTTTTGGCAATATCAATGGCCAGACTATGCATTATTTTCTTTTAAATTTAGTACAAACTTTAAAAAAACCGCGTTTAAAAGTATGGCGTCGCATGGAATACATGAATATTACGGAGCAAAAAGAAATTGTGGCAGAACCCATGGCCATTAAAGAGCAATTTTCTCAATCGCATTTGGCTTCCACAGCTTTAATGGTGGACACCGGCGGCGCTTATGCCTCAGAGGAAATTCGAAACAGCGTGCAAAAAAAGATAAAAAAAACCAATTTTGACAATCAGCGCCAACAAGATATTCAATTGAAATAAACATGGAAAATCTTAATAACAAAAATACCAAAAAAATCAAAACCCCCTTTTTTATGATGAGAAGTCCCAAGGCCGCCACCCAAGCTTCCACGCAGAAATTTTTACCTTTTACGGAAATTCGTGAAGATACGGTGATGATGCGCGATGGCACTTTGCGCAAGGTGCTTTTGGTTTCCAGTTTGAATTTCGCTTTAAAATCGGAAGATGAACAAAAAGCCATTGTGCAGGGTTATGTGGGATTTTTAAACACCATTGATTTTGAATTGCAAATTTTGATTCAATCCCGCAAATTAAATATCGAAAAATATTTAAAAGAATTGCAAAATTTAGCGCGTCAGCATGATAACGATCTTTTGCGCAAGCAAACTTTGTCTTATCGGGCTTTTGTGGAAAAATTGGTGGCGGAAGCGGACATTATGGACAAGAAGTTTTTTGTGGTGGTGCCTTTTTCTCCTTTATTCAAAAAACGCAAATCGTTTTGGAATCGCGCTCAAGAAATTTTATCTCCGGTCAGAGTGTTGAAACTGAACCAGGAAAAAATGGAACAGTATTATTTGGAAATTGATCGGCGAGTAAATATCGTGCAAGGCGGTTTGCAGTCCATTGGCTTACAAACGCAAGTTTTGGACACGCAGTCTTTAATTGAGTTGTATTATAATACTTTCAATCCCGTCAGCCGCCAACAAAGTAATATTGCCGAAATTGACAAAATGCAAGTGGAGCACTCTATTCAATAGTTAATTATGCTAAATTATGTTTAATTTTATTTCTAAAAATCCCAAGTCCAAGTTTGCGGAGGCTTT
>MHKJ01000010.1:6762-12732 GCA_001818355.1 Candidatus Kerfeldbacteria bacterium RIFOXYC2_FULL_38_9
TTTCCGTATTGGAGTCAGCCAAGTTTTATCGTCGCGGGGTCGCTTCTGTTTTAGATATCGTGGCGCCGGCCGCCATGGCTGTCAAACCGCGTTTTGTGGATTTGGGCGGTCGTTTGGTCAGCACTTTGTTTGTGGTTACTTATCCGCGCTATATTGCGGTAGGGTGGTTTGCGCCGATTATTTTATCCAACTTGGAACTGGATGTCAGTATGTTTTTCTATCCGGTAAAATCCGATATTATTTTAAAACAGTTGAAAAATCGCGTAGGTACTTTGCAAGCGCAATTATCTTCAGATCAAGAAAAAGGCGCGGCGCGCGATCCTTTGCGCGAAACCGCTTTGCGGGATATTGAAGAATTACGAGATAATTTAACGCAGGGCACAGAGAAATTTTTTCAATTCGGTCTTTATGTTTCCGTTTATGCCGACAACGAGAAAGAGTTAAAAGAAAAAGTCGATCAACTGGACAGCATGTTCGGTTCGCGGTTGGTAATAGCCAAGCGCGCTTTTTATCAATCCGAACAAGGTTTTAATTCCACCCTGCCCTTGGGACTCGACGAATTGAGCATTTATTTTAATATGAACTCCAGCCCGTGCGCGTCTTCTTTTCCTTTTATTTCCTCAGATCTTACTTCTGATCACGGCATTATGTACGGCGTGAATCGCCACAACGGCAGTTTAATAGTGTTTGATCGTTTTTCTTTACAAAACGCCAACGCTGTGGTTTTTGCCACCTCGGGCGCGGGCAAAAGTTACGCCATTAAATTAGAGGTTTTACGTTCTTTGATGATGGGCATTGATATTTTGATTATTGATCCGGAAAACGAGTATAAACATCTTTCCGATTCGGTGGGTGGCGCTTATTTGAACATTTCTCTTAACTCGCCGGTTAAAATCAATCCGTTTGATTTGCCCAAGCCCATTGGCGAGGCTGATCGTCCGGCTGATATTATTCGTTCCGCGGTTATTACCATCAAGGGCATGTTGCGCATTATGTTGGGCGCGGTAACAGCCGAGGAAGATTCTATTTTGGATCGCGCTTTAATTGAAACTTATGCCAAGAAAGATATAACGGCCGAAAGTGATTTGCGCGAAATCGAGCCGCCTTTGATGTCGGATTTCATCGGTATTTTGGAAGGTTTTGAACATACGCGCGATATGGTTATTCGCTTGCAAAAATATACCGAAGGTACTTTTGCCGGTCTTTTTAATTCACCCACCAATATTGATACCCAGAATCAACTGATGACTTTTTCCGTGCGCGACTTGGAAGATGAACTGCGACCTTTGGCTATTTACATCATTGTTAATCACATTTGGAACACAGTGAGGTCCGAGTTGAAAAAACGTTTACTGGTGATTGACGAAGCTTGGTGGTTAATGCAAAATGAAGACTCGGCCAAGTTTATTTACGCTTTGGTTAAAAGATGTCGTAAATATTATTTGGGTGTTACCACTATTACGCAAGATGTGAATGACTTTTTGAGCTCTCAGTATGGCGCCGCCATTGTGACCAATTCCGCCATGCAGTTGCTTTTTAAACAGTCGCCGGCTTCTATTAGTAATATTCAAAAAACTTTTATGCTGACAGACGGTGAAAAATATCTGTTGTTAGAAGGCGCGGTCGGGCAGGGCATATTTTTCGCCGGCCCTAAACACGTGGCCATTCAAGTCATTGCCTCGCCGGTGGAAGACAAAATCATCACCTCTGATCCCGGACAGTTACTGCAATTAGAGCAAAGCAAAAAAGAGTTTATGCAAGAAATGAATAAACAAGAATAACAATAATATTATATGATCACTTTAACCAGACCAGTTAAGATCGGCTTAATCGCCGCCGGAGCATTATTAGCCTTGGGTATCATTATTGTTTTGGCTATTGTTTTAACCGCAGGTGGCAGTAAGCAAAGCCTCAACAACACCAACGACACCAATGCCAACGCTAATTTACCCATGGCCAACAGCGCGCCATTAAATAATGATAATGCCAATGCCGATACAGTTTCAGGCGATAATAAAAATACCAATGAAGCAGTCAACACCAAAGATTCGCTTTTACGTTTAGGGCGCATAGTGGTAGAGCGTTACGGCAGTTTTTCCAATAGAAATAATTTTGAAAATATCACTCGGTTAGAACCGTTTATGACCGAAGATTTTAAAAAGATTTCCATTGAATCTATTGATGAACAACAAAAACAACCGCAAGAAGAAGATTTTTACGGTATTGCCACCTCGGCTATTGCTATGGATTTAACGAATTTTTCAGCCAAAGAATCGGCTATGGTAACGGTTACCACGACTCGTACCGAATCCCGCGCCAACCAAGACGATAATGTTTTCACCCAAACCGCCGAAGTCAGTTTTAAATACGTTTCCGGAAATTGGAAAGTGGATAACATTACATGGAAATAGAAATTTATTATTAAATCATATATTATGAATGAAGATATAGCAAAAGAAATAAAGATAAAAGAAGATGAAATTGAAAAACAACTGGATCGTATTTATACAATGGTGAAAGAACATACGCCGCAATCATTTTTAAAAATTGAGTATAAACGCGCGGTTGAAAGAATAACTGAAAAATATCATTTACTATTAAGTAATCTCGAACAACAAAAACAAATTTTAGGAGATGAAAAATATGCTAAATTTGATCAAACATTACGCGAAGAATATAAAAAAGAAATAGTTTTTTTGGCAGTTGCTATTGATGAAGCAACTGGTGTTAATACCGAAAAAGAAGAAAGATAAATATGGCTCCTGACGGCAGTCGAAGTATATTAGATTATCTTAAAGGGGGTGCTTTAGATTATGCCTGTGAAACAATAGTTGGCTCAGGCGCTGTTTTGGATATTGCAAGTTTGGCTAAAAAAAGTTACCAACAATACAAAAAAACTGGTGTTAAAGGATTGGCCAGTAAAGGAATGATGGCTGAAATAGCCTCTACAGTAGGTAGTATCATTACTGATGAATTATCTAACGGAATTATCGGTTTAGATGATATTAAAGAAGCCATCAAACAAAAGTCTTTAGCGCATTTTTTGAACAATATTAATTTAAAAAATATCGCCGCCACCGCTGCTTTAGGCATGATGGCTGGACCCCTTGGATTTGTTGCTGCGCGTGCTATTCGTAGTAGTATGCCAGATGTTACTGTGGGAGATATTAGCAAGGCATTAAAAACAGGATATTCAGAAAGAAATGCTTCTGCAGGATTTAATAAATTGAAAGATTTAATAAAAGAACGGCAAGGAGGAGGGGGGGTAATAAATTCTACTGACGCCACAAGAGAAGCGAATCTATCTTCACAATTACAAAAAGCAAAAATACAAGCTCGTGCGGATAATAATGCTAAATCAACAATGAATGAAGGACGAACACCTGGGGACGGAGAAAGAAGAAGCGGAGGGCAGGCTGACGAAAGACAAAACAGAGAAGGGCGACAAGGTAGTGATGCAGAAAATGTTGGGAATCAGAATCGAGAGAATCAAGAAGAAGCAGGGCCGGCCGGTAAAGAAGAGAGTAGAGGTGAAGATCAGGATGGTGATCAGGGAGAAGAAGAAAAAAAAGATGGCGAAAAGGATAAAAATAAGGATAAAGAAGAAAATGAAGATAAAGAAAAAGATTCTGAAAATAAAAAAGAAAATGAATCTGGAAAGCAAGACAAGTCTGACGCTTCTAGCGAAAACGAAAAAACTCCTCCTATCTCCAAACTGCCCGCCACCGGTCCGGGTTCTGGTCAGCAGGGAAATAAAGAAGAAGATCAAGACAGCGAAGGAGCGCGTCAAGCTCAATTAACCCGAGCCCAAAAAGGCAAAAAAGCAGAGGACAAAAAAAAGAAAAAAGAAGAAGAAAAGGCCCAAGCCAAAGCCAAAGCCGCCAAAGACCTGGCTAAAAACAAGGCTCTCAGTAAAGTTTTATGGGGTATAATTGTGGACGCGTCCTGTTTGGAGCCCATTGGTTTTGGTTTGATAATTTTAAATATTCTGGGCAAGTATATTGGTGTATTGGATAAATTTGTTTTAAAACCTAATTTTGTACAAGAATGGTGTATTCGTTTGATTATTATCGAATGGACAATAGTGTTTATTTTGTTAATAGGCGGAATTTCTATCATATTTTTACCATACAGAATGATTCATAATTTGAGTTTTTCAAACCTCGTTCAGCTTTATGAGTTTTTACCAGGCCTTGATGTCTTGTGGTCCCTCTTTTAAAGACAAGAAAAATGTGTTATAATAAAAGAGTGCAAAAGGGAAGTTAATTTTTAGATATTATATGGTTTTTTCTAGAAAATTAAAAATAATCTTGGAAATTGTCGGGTTTATTTTAGCCATTATTTTAATAGCCTTTTTGCTTTATTTGGTTTTTTTTAAAAGCACCGCCACCCCTCCTGCAGAGCCTAACGTGAACAACGCTAACCAAAACACCAACGCCGGTTTACCAGGGGTGAACAACGCTAATGTTAATATACCCGCGAACTATAATACCAACGGAGAACAGCCGACCCAATTGCCGGGTGTGGACAACACCGCTAATGGCGGTTTAACCAAAACAGAAATCATTACTCCGGATATCAATACCCAAAATCCGGAAATGGCCGGCGACGGCTCGGTGCGTTATTACAATCCAGACGACGGTAAATTTTATAATGTTGATAATAATGGCAATATTTCTGAAATTTCTAAATTGATGTATCAAGGTGTGTCGCAGGTTACTTGGGCCAACAATGCCAACCAAGCGATTTTGGAGTTTCCCGATCAATCCAATGTTTTTGTGGATTTAAAAACCAACAAACAAACTACTTTACCAAAAGAATTTCAAGATTTTACTTTTTCTCCGGATGCTAAACAAATAGCCTTTAAGTATTTATCCAGCGATCCTGAAAAAAACGTTTTAGCCATAGCAAGCCCCGACGGTTCAGGGGCGCGCACCATTGAACCCTTGGGAGAAAACGAAGATATTACCCAGGTAGACTGGTCTCCTACCGGTAAAGTGGTGGCTACCTGGACCGAGTTTATTGATGCCAACAGGCAGGAAATCGGTTTTGTCGGTTTGAATGATGAAAATTTTAAAGGCGTGGTGGTGCACGGTTATGGCTTGCAAACGCAATACTCTCCCGATGGCCAGCGTTTATTATACAGCACTTTTTCGGCTGATAGCAATTATAATCCCACAGTGTCCATTGTGGACGCTAACGGCGATGACATCGGTAAAAACAATAAAGACTTGGAACTTAATACTTTCGCGCGCAAATGTTCTTTTTCGGCTGACAACGCTAAAGTGTATTGTGGTATTCCCAAAGAGCAAAAATACGGTTATGGTTTGGAACCGAGTATTTTAAGAGGAACAACTGATGATATTTATGAGGTAGACCTTAAAAACGGCACTAAAAAGCGTATTGCGGTGCCGGTGGATGCGCAAGGAAACCCCGCTTATGCGGTCAATAAAATGTTTGTGGCGCAAAATGGTCAGTATCTTTATTTTCGTGATGAACAATCCGGCCAGTTAGTAAAAATAAGTTTGTGATATGAAACCATACCGCGCTTACCTTTTTTTCTTTTTGGGCTTGGTTTGTTTAAGTGTGGCATTTTTTCTTTTATCCGCTTTTTTGGGTTTTTTTAATACCTCTGCTATTTTATCTCAAAATAATAACAGCAATACTGATACCAACCAAACGACTGATTATGATCCTTATGTAACCGTGGTGCCCAAGGAAGTGCTGGGTGGAAAACCGCAAGTATTGGCTACCGACCCCCAAAGAGGAGCTGTCGACCCCAAAGTTACCATAGTGGAGTTTGGCGATTTTGAATGCGGTGATTGTGCGCAGTTAAAAGAGGTGATAGATAAAGTAACGGCGGATTATCCGGATCAAGTGACTCAGGTTTGGAAAGATGATCCTTTGCCTGCTCAACACCCCCATGCGGAAGATGCGGCGCAGGCTGCCAGGTGTGCGCAAGACCAAGGA
>MHKJ01000011.1:0-311 GCA_001818355.1 Candidatus Kerfeldbacteria bacterium RIFOXYC2_FULL_38_9
TTATATTATAATGTATATATATGTATATTATAAAACAACGTAATAATAGAATAGCTCAATTATTAAGCCAAAAACAGTTAATTCTTCACACCCAAGATTTAGCGGCAATTTGGAATATTTCTAATAAAAACACCCTGCATCAAACCGCCAGTCGACTAATTAGCTTAAAATACCTCTATCCCATCTATAAAAGCTTATACTCCACCAGGTCGTTATCAAAAACAAACAACCTTGATGAACTTTGGGCGCTAGGGGTCTCTGCGGTGCATAATTATGCTTATATTAGTTGCGAAACCGTCCTTTATCAGCAG
>MHKJ01000011.1:362-14257 GCA_001818355.1 Candidatus Kerfeldbacteria bacterium RIFOXYC2_FULL_38_9
AAAAATTTTAGAATTGCTGAAAATTTCTATAAAACAAGACAATTAAAAGATCAATTTCTTTTTAGTCCGACGGGCATTTATCAAAATGATCGAAAATTTGGTGTTAATGTGGCTGATGTAACAAGGGCTATAGCAGATATGTTATATTTTAATCCTCGGTTTCATTTTGATAAAAAGATTGACTGGTTATTGGTGAAAAAAGTCCAAAAAAAAATTGGCTATCCTTTAACTAAAAAACGTTATGTTTATTCCTAGACCACAAGACACAATTCATAAGGCTCAGCTTTATCGCTTGCTTGTTGCTATTGCCGACGATATAGGGTTGATAAAATTTTTACGTTTTAAGGGTGGTACGTGTGCGGCCATGCAGGGGTATCTTGACCGTTTTTCGGTTGATTTGGATTTTGATTTTTTGGGTGAAAAAAAAGATTTGCTCTCTGTACACAAAAACTTAAAAATAATTTTTAAACAGCTGGATTTAATCATTGCCGATTATAGTAAAAATGGTTTGCAATATTTTCTAAAATATCAAGCACCAAAAAATACTCGCCACACCATAAAAATTGAAGCGCAGTTCCCGCCGCCAAAAAACAACGAATATCAAGCCGCGTATCTTCCGGACATTAACCGCACCATGATCTGCCAAACTATAGAAACCATGTTTGCCAATAAGCTGGTGGCGATTTTGGATCGTTATAAAAAATCCGGGTCAATTGCCGGTCGTGATATTTTTGATGTTTATCATTTTTTTTCCCAACAACTTCCTTATAAAAAAGAGATTATCGAGGAACGCAGAAATACTAAATTGTTAAATTTTTTTCAAGAGCTGTACCAATTTATAGAAAAAAATATTACCCAAACAATTATCAATGAGGATTTAAACTCTTTACTGCCGGCCACAGAATTTCAAAAAATTAGAAAAACTTTAAAAGACGAAGTTTTGCTTTTTCTAAAAGATGAAATAAGCCGCTTACAAAATTAACTTCCTGAGAAACAAGGCCTTAGATTAAAAATAGAATAATCAATTATTACAACAAAACTATGATGTGGGGATGATCATATACAAATCATTGAAACCGAATAGATCTATAAATACCAGTAAATTGTTCATCCATTTCAAAATTGGTGTCGACCCTAACTATGATTTCAATATTTTTCTTTGGAACTGTAGTAAGCTGATAGTAGGCAACCTCTAATCGCTTATAGACAGTTGCATCAAAGCCGTCTATTGAAGTTTGCCATGAGCCTTCGTTATTGTTTTGCAAGTCGTTAACTAGTTCCTCAAATTCGGCATCGGTATGGATCATGATACTTATCCCGGGGGGAAAACCTTGATGTTTGGATAGTTGTTCCAAAGGTTCTAAATGAAAGCTACGCGATTGGTCGTCCAGTATTATCTTCTCATTCTCACTATCGTAACCTGATCTAATAGACCAATCTTTGGGGTAGCTAACATTAAAACCATGAGTTACATTTTTATAAGTAATCCAATTATCCATATCAGACCCGCTCTCTCCGCTCTGAAGGAATTTGATTGATTTCAGTACTGTGTCGATACTACTTTCGAGGTTTGGACTTAAAAAAATGCCTAGATTTAGCTGTTGTGTTGTATCGTACTTTGGACACAAATAGTATAGTCGACTATATGCAGTACCAGACATGTCAATTCCGGTCTCAACAACTTTCAACGCAGAAGAGTGATCAAGAACTACTTTTTCTACTGCCAGCGAAGCCCCCTGATAAGGAACCAAAGATTCTGATAATGCTTCTTCGGTCTTGCTGAAATCGATAGCAGAAAAAGGAATAGGGGGTATATCCGTCGCAGCACCAAGCTTATAGTCTATGGTTTCTATGTAAAAAGTAGGCAGGCCATATCCATAGTTTGTGCGCCAGAGGCTATCATTCGAAAAACTAATAGTGGTCTTTTCTCCGGTTCCTGATTCGGGCGTGCTCTTTTCCACAACAGAAACTCCCCACTCTAAAGGATAAGAAAACGATAGCTTATGAGCTTCATCCCTATATTCCTGCAAGCCAGTAGCTGTTGGATGCTCATCAGAAGACGACACGTCCCCAGAGGCAGTTTCGTCATCAGATGATATTGTGCTAGCAGGTGACTTTGATTGTTCGATCGTACAGCCAAGAAACGTTAAAATGGAAGCTATCAGCATGCTCGTAAATAGAACACGTGGTGTTTGTGAATTCATATTCATATTTCCTTTAGCGGGCGTAGTCTAAAAAATAGATGCAAGACGGGTGGTAATCACACGTCGAACACGCTGGCAAAACCAGTGCTGTTCGGGCTCATATTTGCCATACTATCACCTCATGCTCGGAACGGTCAACAATATCGTCGTGCCGAAGGAGAGGCTCGAAACCTGAAGAAAAGCTAAATAGGATGTCGCAATCATTCTTAATCGAAAAACGAGAAATCCACAGCTCCGTGGGCTCTATTTGGACAACGCCAAAGGGAGCCGATAACCCATTCCTTGAATGGATTGAATAAAGACCTTTGGATCTTGCCCCTCATGATGACGGGCTACGAACTCGCCGATGTCATCACAAAGTCTTTTTGCCGTCTTGTCAACACGATCATGGTATCTCTTGTCTCCGCCGTTCCAAACCTCGTGCATGTCCCTGCCGAATAATCGTACAGAACTATCTGTCGCACAAGCGTAATTCGGTGAAGTTGCCTTAACTGTCATTCATTCAAAAAAATTTCCTGTGGGTCTCGTGTCTGAATACTGCTAGTAGCACACATGAATCATCTGTCCGCACCTGTCGAGTATTCTCAGTCCAAGCCGGGCCAAGACATGGGGCGCGGGAGGCACAATGCGGCCACAAAAAACAACCTTGCTGATTCAATTGAACGCAAGGCTGTTGGTCCGCTGCGACGTAGATCACACGGAAAAAATAAATAACAGAAAAAATAACAGGAAACACGCGGCCACAAATAGACCAAAAATAGTCCATGTTCTTCTTTCAGACGGGGCGTGATCCTCGTGAACCTGGATAGCCAGTTGCTCTGGTGTCAACAAAGAATCGCGCACTCTTTTTTCGGCGCTTTTGTTGTCTATCATGATATCCTCCTTCGACGTGAATCGCCACAACGGTAAGTTCAGTATACCAAGCGAGTAAGACCTGTCAAAGCGCCTTGTAAACCCATTCAGGAAAGCAAATAGCCAATCGAGCGTGGGCACTATTTGGGCACCGGCGCCACCGAAGCCAATCTGCTTGCAGTGTCCGAGGAGAAAAATCATCAACTTCTCTAAGAAATTCAGCAAATTGCGGTCAACAATATCGTCGTGCCGAAGGAGAGACTCGAACTCTCATGGATTTCTCCACATGGTCCTAAGCCATGCGCGTATACCAGTTCCGCCACTTCGGCTAATTTTTCCTGTGCCTTATACACTAGCATTTTCTTTTTTCTTGACAACCCCCCGGCGTTTTTTTATACTGTTTTGGTGATGGACACGCCTTCTCTTTTGCGAGGAGGTGTTTTTATTTAATAAAATAATTTTTCATTATGAAAAAATGTTTCGCTTTAATTAGCGCAGTTGTTTTTTTGTGTTTTTTTCGTTTGCCAACAGCTTTAGCAGAGGCCGATGACAGCTGTAGCTGTGTTTGCGATGACACAACACCAAAAGAGAACCAACAACAAGGTCCTTTTTCCACTGCCATTGAGCTGTCTGAATTATATCCCGCTCCCAATGCAGACGAAGAAGAATTTATCGAATTAAAAAATAATGGAAGTTCCGCCGTAGATTTAAGCGGCTGGAAAGTGGCTGATGCTTCCAACAAAACCTATACCATAAACAGCGATGGCCTAACTACCACCACGGTGGACGCGGGTGAATATTTTGTTATTCCCCAAAGTGTTTCTAAAATTTATCTCAACAACGATCAAGACTCTATTATTCTTTCTCAGCCAAACGACACCCGGCTTGATGAAACCACTTATGAAGATAGCCAAAACGGCAGTTCTTGGAATTTTAAAAATAACCAGTGGCAATGGTCTACTACCGTAACCTCCGGCAAGGCCAATGTAATCACTCAAAACGAAGATAATAATAGCCCGGACCAAAAAGATTCCGATACCACGACAACTGAAGAAGAAACCGCCCCAGACAAAACAAAATACGAAACTTCTGACGGCGTGTTTTTAAGTGAACTTTTGCCTGATCCAACCGGTTTGGACAGCACAGACGAATGGATTGAAATAGAAAATACCACTGCTAAAAAAGTATATCTGGGCGGGTGGCAATTAACAGATCAATCCAAATATTATACGATCGGCGATGTGTCTTTAGCCGCTTCCGAACGGTTGGTTTTTGAGGTTTCCGAAACCGGGCTTAGCTTAAACAACAGCGGCGATACGGTTTATTTGATTGATCCTTTTGGAAAAATTATTAACGGCACAACTTATGAAAACAGCACCGAAGGATATGCTTGGGCGCGCTTTGACGACGCTTGGCAGTGGACCAACACTCCAACGCCCGGGGAGGCCAACGTGCTAGGCGAATTGGAAGAAGAAGTGAGCAATGAAGAAGATAGCGGTGGTGGAAATTCTGAAAACGAAGACACAGAGGATGTGGATGTGGTGAGTGTTGAATTATTTCGTACCTTAGAAGACGGGCAGTCTGCACAAATAGAAGGGGTGGTTACTGTTTTGCCCAACACCTTTGGTTCACAATACTTTTATGTTCAAGATGATAGTGCCGGTATTCAAGTTTATTCCTATTCCAAGGCTTTTCCAGATATGCAAATCGGCGATCGCGTCAGAATAAATGGAGAAAAATCTACCGCGCGCAATGAAAGTAGAATTAAAACTAAAACCACGGAAGATATTGTTGTCTTAAATAGCGGAGAAGAGGTTGTTCCCAGAGATACAACACAACTGGAAGAATCCTTAGAAGGCATGCTCATTCAAACCGAGGGTATTGTGACAGAAAGCTCCAGTAACGCCATTACCATTAACGACAGTATGGCGGTGGTGTTGAAAGACTCAACCGGGGTGAATAAAGATTTGTTTGAAGAAGGTAAAAGCGTGACGCTTTTGGGCATTGAAGGACAGTATGATGAAGAATACCGGTTAATGCCTCGTACCGATGAAGATGTGGCTCAAGTAGAAACTGATCCGGCGGCGATTGTGCCTGAAGCCAACGCTCAAAACAGTTTTTCCTCAAACCCAGACAAAGTTGTGCAAAACACTTCTTTGGTAAAGCAACTGAAAAACAAAACGATCTTATTGATAGCAATAATTGTGGGTTTGTTGGTGATTACCGGAGGGTTAATCATACGCTTAAAACCAGAACTGCTGGAAAAAATAGGCTTAAAATTAGGTAAAAAAACAAACCTGGCCACCGGCTCTGATAATACCCATGATCTAAAAGAGGTTAGCACAATTTTTGATATTGCTAGAAAAAACAGTACAAAATCAGAAAAAAAATAATTCTTATTTGCGTCTGGTCTATCTTAAATTATCGCTAAAATAGTCAATCTGCTACAATAAGGGCATGATTAAAAAAGAAAAACTGTTGATTATTGATGCTCATGCTCTTATTCATCGCGCCTATCATGCTCTGCCTCCGCTAACCACCCGGCGCGGAGAGCCAATTGGCGCCGTGTATGGTTTTTTGCGTATTTTATTAAGCGCCCTCAAAGAAATTAAACCCCAATATCTAGCGGTGACTTTTGATTCTGCTGGTAAAAATTTTCGCCATAAACTTTATCCAAAATATAAGGCTAATCGCAAAGAAACAGACCTGGAACTCATTAAACAATTTCCCATTGTAGAAAAAATTGTCCGGACTTTCGGTTTTACCGTTTACAAACAAGCGGGTTATGAGGCCGACGATTTAATTGGAACAATTTGCAAACAGTTTGATAATGACGGCCGTTTAGAAACCATTATCGTCAGTGGCGATTTGGATTTGTTGCAGTTAGTTGATAAAAATACCAAAGTATTAAAACTGCAAAAAGGGGTAAAAGAAACCCTGCTTTATGACCAGAAAACCGTAAAAGAAAAACACGGCTTTACTCCAAAACAAGTTGTGGACTATAAGGGATTGCGAGGAGATGCTTCAGATAATATCCCTGGTGTAGCGGGTATTGGAGAAAAAGGCGCGGTGGAACTGTTACAAAAATTTGGATCTTTGGAAGGAGCATACCAAAATTTAGATGCTCTCAACGGTCGACTGTTGAAGGCTTTACGGGGTCATAAAAAAGAGGCTTTGCTTTCTAAAAAATTAGCCACCATTGAACAAAATGCTCCGATCAATTTTGATCTGCAAAAAACAAAAATCCGCGGTTATGATCAAGAAGCGATAGCTAAAATATTACAACACTACGAATTTAAAACTCTTTTACCGCAATTATCTAATTTGCCGGGCTTTGTTTTGCAAGAAGGTTTGTTTGCTGTAAACAACAAAGAAGCTCGGGAGCAAAAACAAAAAACCAGAGAAAAAAATTTTTCCTATCAACTCATTGGCCGAGATCTTGGTTTAAAAGAGTTTGTGGCTAAAATTAGTAAACAAAAAGAATTTGCGGTAGACACGGAAACAACCGGGCTAAATCCTTTGGCTGATGACTTGGTGGGTTTAAGTTTTTCTTGGCGGGCCGGTGAAGGATTTTTTCTGCCTTGTAAAAAAATCGTTCCCCAAGAAATAAAAAACATTTTAGAAAACAAAAATATTCACAAAACCGGACACAATATTAAGTTTGATATTGAAGTTTTGCATTCGGCCAAAGTTAAAATAGCTGGCGTGGTTTACGATACCATGGTCGCTTCTTATCTTTTAAACCCCGGATCGCGCGGACACGGCTTGGATAACTTGGCTTTTGTGGAGTTTGGCCATCGCATGCAAAGCATTGAAGAACTGATTGGCAAAGGAAAAAATCAAATTTCTATGGCAGATGTGGCAATAGAAAAAGTTTCCTGGTATTCCTGTGAAGATGCGGATTTTTCCTGGAGGCTATATGAAAAATTTCAGCCCCTGTTGCGAAAAGAAAAGCTGGATAAACTAATAAATGAAATTGAAATTCCAACTATCAATTCTCTGGTAGCCATGGAAGAAAACGGCGTGCGCTTGGACGTGGCCTTTTTGCAAAATATGTCCAAAAAACTGCACCGGCGCCTAAGAGAACTGGAGTTAAAAATTCACCAAGAAGCAAAAATGGAATTTAATGTAGCCAGTAACCTCCAGCTTAAAAAGGTATTATTTCAAAAATTGCATTTACCGACAAACAAACTTAAAAAAACAAAAACCGGATTTTCTACGGCGGCCTCCGAGCTTTTAAAATTGCGCGGCACGCACCCGATTATTGCTTTACTGGAAGAATTCCGGGAACTTTCTAAACTCACCAACACCTACATTGATACTTTGCCAAAACTGATTCAGCCCGGCAGTGGCCGTGTGCACACTTCGTTCAACCAAACCATTACCGCCACCGGACGCCTGTCTTCTTCTAGTCCTAATTTACAAAACATTCCTATTCGTACTGAAGTTGGTCGGGAAATCCGCAAAGCTTTTATTCCCGAAGTGGGAAAAAAAATTGTTTCTTTAGATTATTCTCAAATTGAACTGCGGGTGGTGGCGCATTTAGCTAATGATCCGGTAATGATTCGTGCCTTCCAAGATGGAGAAGATATTCACACGCGCACTGCGGCCGAACTCAATGATTGCGCCCCGGCTCAAGTTAGTAAAGAAATGAGGCGTCAAGCCAAGGCCATTAACTTTGGTATTCTTTATGGCATGGGGGTGATGGGTATTGTGCGCGACAGCGGTTGTTCTCGGGAAGAAGCTCAGCTTTTTTTAGATAAATATTTTAGCGTGCACAAGGGAATTGCCGATTATTTGGCAGAAGTAAAAACACAAGCTACTAAAAACGGTTACGCACAAACTCTTTTTGGCCGCAAACGTTATTTACCGGATCTGCAATCGCGCAATCCCATGTTAAAAAGCGCAGCCGAAAGAGCGGCTGTCAACCTGCCGGTACAAGGCACTGCGGCCGACCTAATGAAAATGGCCGTGGTCATAATTCAAAATGAAATTTCGCAAAACAAAATCACAGCCCGCATGCTTTTACAGGTGCACGATGAGTTGGTATTTGAAATAAAAACTTCCGAAGTTAAAAAAGAAAGTAAAAAAATTCAACAAATAATGGAAAATGTTCACAAACTAAAAGTGCCTTTAGCAGTAGACGCGGAATTTGGTGATAATTGGGGAGAGCTTAAAAATATTAACCAGTAATATAACTAAAATTATGTGGAAATTATTAAAAATAAATTTGCTAATAATTAGCGGATTTTTTTTGTGTTTACCTTTTGCTACTAAGGCCATTGTTGCCACCGGTTCTGAAATATTGGGTAATAACGGTGCTGTTCATTATGATTATCTTGATGAAGAATATATTAAAAATTTTAATAGTCATATTTTGGTGCAAACAAATGGTGCAATGACGGTTACCGAAACCATTACCGTTAACGCCGAAGGTAAAGAAATTAAGCATGGAATTTATCGCGACTTTCCCACTATTTATCCAAAAAAAAATATTTTCCGAGAAACCACAAAATTTAAAGTGCGCAATGTTTTGCGCGACGGCAAAAACGAACCCTACTTTACTAAAGGAACCCAAAACGGCATCAGGCTTTATGTCGGCAACAAAGACGTTAATGTTGTAGGTGGCGAACATACTTATACAATCACTTATGACACTGACCGCCAACTTTTTTTTGGTCAAAATTATGATGAGTTATTCTGGAACGTAACCGGCAATGGATGGGATTTTCCTATTGACCAAGCCTCGGCCACTATTGTCATGCCAAATGAAATTAAAGATAAAATTATGGCCGTAAGCGGCTTTACCGGGCCGCAAGGATCAACCGAAGAATCTTATGAACAAAACTATGATGCAGACGGCAATGTAGTTTTTACCACTACCCGAGTGATCAACACCTATGAACACGAAGGTTTTACGGTTGGGGTGCGATTTCCTAAAGGATATGTAAAACAAGGCGGTTTAACCGGAGTGTGGCGATTTACTGCTGACAATCCAGAAATTTGGTTGTTGGCGATTATTTTTCTTTACTATTTGCTGTGCTGGATAGCAAATGGCCGCGATCCAAAAAAAGGAACAATAATTCCGTTATATGAACCACCACAGAACCTATCACCCGCCAGCGTCCGTTATCTTAAAAAAATGAAATACGACAACAAGGTTTCTGCCAGCGCTTTTATTAATATCGCGGTTAAAGGTTTTTGGAAAATAAAAGATGAAAAGAAAAATTTTAACCTTAGTAAAACTAAAAATAGCGCCGGGCTTTTAACTTTTCTGGCTGAAGAAGAAAAATCTTTAATTACCAGCTTATTGGAACAACAGAGTTCTATTACTTTAACAAAAGGAAATTATCAAAACATACAAGCCGGGCTTACAGCTTTAAAAAAATCTTTGGCCGATCAGTATAAAGGAAAATACTTCTATACCAATAAAAAATTTGTTGGAATTGGTTTACTGTTGTCTGCTTTAACCGGACTGGTAATTTATGGGCTGTTGGGAACTGCCGGTCCGATGCTTTCTGTGCTTACTTTTTCCCTGTACGCTCTTTTGCTTTTTATCAATATTCTTTTCGCCTTTTTACTAAAAGCGCCGACTAAAGAAGGGCGTAAACTTATGGATGAAATTGAAGGGTTTAAATGGTTTTTATCTGTTACGGAAAAAGAGCGTTTGGAATTTGCGCATCCTCCAAAAATAACTCCGGAATTATTTGAAAAATTTTTGCCTTACGCCTTGGCCTTGGGCGTGGAAAACAAATGGGCCGACCAATTTAACAGTGTCTTAAAAAATGCCGGACAAGATCCAGCCACAGCCTATCATCCTATGTGGTATAGCGGCGCCCGTTTTGCCGCCTTATCCGCGGGAAGCTTTGCTTCTTCTTTTGGGTCCGCTCTTTCTCAAAACATTTCCTCATCTTCTACAGCGCCCTCTTCTTCTGGCGGAAGCGGGGGTGGAGGAGGAAGTGGAGGGGGCGGCGGAGGTGGCGGCGGCGGAGGTTGGTAAATAAAATGTAAACTAATTTTAATTTTTTTAACAAAAAAGCATTATGAAATATATTGACTCAATAAAGGGTGGTGTAATTTCGTTATTTTTCTTTTCCCCTTTAGTAATATATGTGAAAGGGATTGGTCCAACTCCTATTGTGGAAACAATGCTGACTGTTTCAACTTTCTTATTTGCTATACTTGCTGGTTTTTATATTTCTCGACTCAACTCCCGCTACAGCGAAATTAGAGAGCTTATCAGCAACGAAGATGCGTATTTTTTCACTTTATTCAAAACAGCAAAAGTATATGGTGAAAAATTTACCAATAAAATAATAGATGTTATTGATAAATACTACATTGTTTCTTTTGAAAATAAACTAGATAATTATTACAAAAGCACAGCGCCGTATCTAGAAAACATATATGCGGTGTTATATGAAATTAAAGAAAAAAGCGACGAATCTACCTATGCCGGAATGCTTTCTATTTTGTTATCCATCGAAACTGTCCGAAATAAAAATTCCGTCATTGCTAAAGAAAAAATTACAAAAAGTCAATGGTTGGTGTTAATAGGCCTTACCATAATAATTTTACTGTGTCTTTTTTATGTAAATACAAATCAAATATTTTTTCAGGCTCTTGTAATTATAATATCTGCGGTGTTAATTTTAATTTTGCTAACAATCAGAGATTTACAAAATTTAAGACTGGGCGGAAAAATAATACCCGTACTAGAATCGGGACAAGAAGTTTTAGAAAGCATGGGAAAACTACGATACTATAATCAGCAATTAATTAAAAGTGGTGTCATGGAAATTCCAGGGAATGTCAAAAAATATAGACTGGGCATTCACAATCCGGGAGAAAATATAAAAATAAAAATTGTTACAAAATAATACCCAGATATAATTAAATTATAGCATCATGGATAAAAATATGAAGGCACTTTTTCAGAAACCAAGTACGGTTTAATCCTTTCCTAATTACGGCACTGTTGTTATAATAGCATTTATGATTTGGTTATTTTTTGCTATTCTAGGGCCTTTTGTCTGGGCTATTTCCAACCTTATCGACGATGAGTTGGCGGATGTTGAAATTAAATCGCCTTTTGCCTTAATTTCTACTGGCGGGTTTTTTGCCGTTATTCCTTTGGTAATTTTTTCTTTTTTCGGTGGGCTGGCTTGGCCTGGTGTAACTTTGGTGCTTTTGTGCGCGGCCTCTTCGGTAGTAGGCATTAGCATCTTATATTTTTACTATAAAGCTCTCACCCTCACAGATCCAGCGCATGTTTTGTTGATGTGGAACCTGGCTCCGGTGTTTACCGTAATCTTAGCTTTAATTTTTTTACATGTAGACTTGGAAATTTGGCATTATTTGGCAGTAGGAATTTTAATTTTCAGCTCTTTGATTGCGGCCTATAAAAAGGGGTTACGGCTTTCTAAAAACAATGCCTTGTTCTGGACTTTAATTGCTTCTCTTTTTTCCGGCATAGAAGCTATCGTGAACAAAAGCATTTTTGAACAAATAGATTTTCCTGTAGCCATAGTGTGGATGTCTTTATTTTCTGTTTTGATTTCTTTGTTTTTCTTTATTTCCTTGCGCCAAGTGCGTAAAACCTACCGGCATATCATTCGTTCCGGAATTTGGAAAATCATGGGTTTAAATGAGTTGTTAGATTTAGGTGCCTGCCTTTCTATAGATTATGCCGTAAATCTTGGTCCCGTGGTTCTGGTTAAAGCCGTTGAGGGTATTCAGCCGCTTTTTGTAATCGCTTTGGGATATCTTTTTGTAAAACGCGAAAAAAAAGAAATGCAATTCTCCTTGTGGCAGTTAATTATTTCCGCACTTTTAGCAATTATCGGCCTGGCTTTAATTAAAGAAATATAAATTTTGACTATCACGCTTTAGCCTGGTCGATCCCCCCTATAGAATGCAGTAAGCCTAAGGCGCGTAGAGCCGCACGAAAATCGTGTACTGAAAACAACTCTGTTTTACCATGCTGTTCTGCTTCTTTAATCAAGCCTTCTAAATAGAGCCTTTCTGCCGGCACAAGCGCTTCAATAACAAAGGCTGATCGCAAGATATCTGTTGCTTCTGGATCATTTAATAAAATTTTTAAGCGCTCAACAGATTCTTGATCGTCTGGACTTGCCACAGCTTCTAGTTGCGTAATTTTATCTGCTAACATTTGATCTGTTATCTCCGCCTTGCGTTCTGCAAACTCACCCAAAAAATCAGAAGGGGTTTGTTCTATTTGTTGTGATCTTGGCATCTCCCTTACCCTCTCCATTAAATCAGACATAGATTTTACAAAATATTTATATATAAAAATATAAACCTTCGTGCTCCTGGAGTCAAATTTTTGCTAATACTAACTATAAAATAGTATATTATTTTCTACCAAAGTAGAAAATTCTTGCAATAATTTTTGACTATGGTATAATTTATAGGAATTAATAAAATACTTAAAAATAATAAAAATATGTTAAAAACACGCTATCTATTTAATAACATAAAAGAAGATTTAACAAATAAAATGGTTTTTATTGGCGGACCAAGGCAGGTTGGTAAAACCAGCTTGGCAAAACTTATTGGAAAACAAATTTATAAAAATCCAGTTTACTTAAACTGGGATAATGTCGAAGATAGAAAAATAATTTTAAACGGTCGTTTCCCTGCACCAACCGATCTGATTGTTTTTGATGAAATACATAAGTATAAAAAATGGAAAAATCATATTAAGGGAATTTTTGATAAATACAAAAATCAATTTACTATCTTGGTAACTGGTAGTGCTCGTTTAGATCTTTATCGGCGCGGCGGCGATTCTCTAATGGGTAGATATTATTATCATCGACTACATCCATTTTCTCAAGCGGAACTGCTTACACAAAACCCTAAAATCGACCTTCTAAAAAAATTATCTTTCCCGCCAATCCCTCAACAAGAAAAAAATCGTGTTTTTCAAATGTTATTCAAATTTGGAGGGTTTCCCGAGCCATTTTTAGAAAAAAATTTACGTACGCAGAGGCGATGGCAAAATCAACGCATCGAAAGATTGGTTACAGAAGACATTAGGGATATAGAATTAATCAGAGATATTTCTGCTTTACAAATTTTGGTAGGATTATTACCGGAAAAGGTTGGCTCTGGTTTATCTCTAAATAGCCTACGAGAAGATTTACAAACAACCCATAAAACAATCTCTTTTTGGGTGGATGTATTAGAGCGTTTTTACTATCACTTTCGTATTTCTCCTTTTATGACCAGCACTATAAAATCTTTACGCAAAGAACAAAAAATGTATTTGTGGGACTGGTCTGAGGTGGAAGATAAAAATGGTATCCGTTTAGAAAATATGGTCGCCGGTCACTTATTAAAATTTGTTCATTTTTTGTATGATGTACACGGTTATAAGGCTGGGCTTTATTATTTGAAAGATATTGAGGGAAGAGAGGTTGATTTCTTGGTGGTTATAAACAAAAAACCCTGGTTTGCTGTTGAGGTAAAACAAAATGACATTACTCCTGCCAAACAGCTATACTATTTTAAGAAAAAACTAAACATTCCTTATGTTTATCAAGTTGTCAAACAACAAAATGTCAATGATATACAAAATGAGATACAGATTATCAGCGCTGATTTATTTTTAAGTGGTTTAGTATAAATTAGCACCTCTGGTTGTAAACACGAACATTTCTGTAGGCACTTCTTTGGGAAATAAACACAGAAATGTGGGCCCTGGGGAGAAATGTGTGAGCATCTCTGATCCCCAGGACCGCGCGGCCACGGCTACCAGCGGGCTTTTATGCCCACCAACAATCGCGGCTCTAAGCGCCTCTCTCGAAGCGCCGT
>MHKJ01000011.1:14308-14517 GCA_001818355.1 Candidatus Kerfeldbacteria bacterium RIFOXYC2_FULL_38_9
CATCCTTCCTCCCGAGCCTTTTCCGGCCCGGGAAGCCAGGCCGAGCTTCAGACCAGGGGCAACCTGCCCCATGGCTTGCGCCCGGTACCAGCCCCCCGACCCTCCGTACTCGCCGACAGCGAATACGGAGAGCCTGCCCTTTGCCGCAAAGAGGGACGCCGCCCCCCTAAGAGGCGTTGCGGCCTGCTCGAACCCGACGCCAATGCCGA
>MHKJ01000012.1:0-9215 GCA_001818355.1 Candidatus Kerfeldbacteria bacterium RIFOXYC2_FULL_38_9
AGACATCGATGTTAATGCCTGGCAAGAAAAAGGAGGCTGGAACAACGTGCGCACAGATGAAAACGGGCAAGCTCAGCTTTATTTATATGCCGGTACTTGGAACATTCAACCATCGTTAGGCAACAGCACTTCTTATTTATATGCCGGCAAGCCGGAAACAGTTACCGTAGCTTCCGGAGATACCGGCAGTCTTTCTTTTAATTTAACCACCACCACTTTGACGGTTGGAGTAAAAACTTTGACTGAAGATGGAGCTGTAGCTTCTGTACGCGGTTGGGTTAATTGCTGGAGCCAAGGTTCTAATTACGGTTTTGGCGGCAATGTGCAAAATGGCATTGGCAGTTTTGGCGCGGTTGGCGGTAATTATAATTGCAATCTTTGGGTTGACGATCAAAATTATCAGGCGAGCGGTGAATCACAAGTTACTTTTGTGGACGGACAAAATACAGAATTAATATTTACTTTATTAGCGCGGACGGCCAATATTCATGTTTATGTGAAAGACGCGGATAATAATTTGGTTTCCGACGGTTCGGCACGCGTGTTTGCCAACAGCTCTGAGGGCGGAGGTCGATCGGAAGGACGCTTGGAAAACGGAGAAAGCAACATTGCGGTTGCTCCTGGTAAATATGATGTGGGCGTGTGGTTTGAAAACAAAACCAGTTATGTCACGAGCATGAGTTTTGGCGAACCATTGGAACTAGCTGATGGCGAAGACAAAACTAAAACCCTTACCGTTTATGCGGTAACCGCTACGTTTACCGCTACGCTGAAAGATAGTGAGGGTAATCCCGTTCCTAACGCCTGGGTTGGTTGTGGCAATTGGCCGGAAATGGAAGGCAAGCCCATGGGTGATTTTGATAAAGGAAAGATTATTGAAAGCGGTTCAGAATCAGGAGGAGATGGCATGGCAGTGGTGGGACTGGTAAAAGGCCATGAATACGAGTGTTGGGTGGGAGTGAATTCTGATTTTTCCGATTTAATCGGCCCCGGATCTCAACAAATTGACTTAACAAAAAAAGACAGTGCCAGTGCGGAATTTGTTTTCCAAAAAGCAGATTCGAAAATCAAAGGCACAGTTTCTTTTGCCAAGAGTGTGGATCGACCAGACAGTGACATTCAAAGAGTATTTTGCAACGGTTGGGCTGATGAAGGATATAACTCTTGGGATGATGGTTTTGGACAAGAGTATTCTTTAAATACCCTGCAAGGAACTTGGCATGTGTGGTGTGGCACTGATATTTTAAATGACGATGGCACCAGAGATTTTTATGAAACCGAAGGCGATACTTTAGTGAACATCAAAAAATCTGGAACTTATACGCAGGATATCAAGTTAAAAAAATCAATGTTTCAAATTCCTGAATCTTTTACAGAGACATTTGATTCTACTCAACCAAAAACGATTATTTTGGACGACGGACAATTCGAGTTGAATATTCCCGCTAACGCCATTCCGGCAGGAGAAACCAGCAATAACATTACGGTGACTATTGAGCCGGAGCTTAATGCCATGAAAACCGCTACTTATTCTCCTTGGGGTTTTCCGCGCAACATCGAGGTTTATGACTCAGACGGCAGTTTGGTTTCCGGTAACTTTAACAGCTCGGTCACTTTAACTCTGTATTATTCTCAGGATATTCTAAATTCTTCTGATATTACCGAAGATGCTGTTTTGCCCAAATATTGGGACGAAGATCAAGGAGCCTGGAAAGATGCGGATAGTGTTTCCCAAAAAACCATTACTGATGAAGACACTGAGGGTAGCGTGACCTTTACTTTACAGCATTTTTCCCAGGTGGGTTTGGTTTATAATAATAAATTGTTAACCCAGAACGCTAAACCGGGTAAGGCCAGAAAGTTATCAGCTAAAAAAATCACTGTTAATACTGCGCGCCTCACTTGGAAAAAACCATTTAGTTCCACTGTGACTAAATATAAAGTGCAGTTGCGGCCTTATCAGATTAAACAGACAAATAAATGGGATAAGTTTAATAAGGTGAAAAAACAGCCCAAGCGTAAAGTAAAACGCAAAATAGTTGAAGATTTAACCACTGGCACTCGTTATCAATTTAGAGTAAAAGTGTGTAATCGTTCCATGTGCTCTGCTTTTACTAAATGGAAAGCCTTTACCACTAAAACAGAATAGACAGTATTTTTCAGATTTTGCAAAAGCGTAACCTAGGTTGCGCTTTTGTTTTACACTAAATTTGTGCTATCTTTAAATTATGATAGAAAATTAGGGTAAAGATAGATGGACATTATTCAAAATAAAAAGATTTTAATTTTAGGTTTGGGAAATTATAAAGATGGCAGTGGAATTTCCGCGGCGCTTTTTTGTTTAAAACACGGGGCGAAAAAAGTGATAATTACCGATCTCAAACCCGCCCCAGCTTTGTCAGACACCATTTCTCAATTAAAAAAATATAAAAAAAGAACGCAGTTTGTTTTAGGAAGGCATCGTTTACAAGATATTTACACAACTGATTTAATCATAAAAAATCCTGGTATTCCGGAAAATTCAGCAGTGGTTAAGCTAGCCAAAAGATTAAAAAAACCCATCACTAACGACATTGGTTTATTTTTATTATTTAAGCCCCAAGGACCAGTAGTCGGTATTACTGGTACCAGGGGCAAAAGCACCACTACCACGCTTATTTATAATTTTTTAAAACAAAAAAATAAACGCACTTGGTTAGGCGGTAATATCGGAGTGTCTCCTTTAAAATTTATAGATCAAATGAAAAAAGGAGATATAACGGTTTTAGAACTTTCTTCCTGGATGTTGCACGACCTTAAACCTCAGCTTACAGTAGCGGTAATCACCAATATTTTGCCGGATCATCTTAATCGTTATGCTAACATGCGAGCCTATCAAAAAGATAAAGAACGCATTTGGCAATTTCAACGCTCTGACCAGACGGTGGTATTAAACGCCAAAGATCGCAAAACTCGTGCTATGGCCAAAAGCGCGCCGGCGCCAGTGGTTTGGTTTGCCACCGGCGCCATAAGTCGTCAAGGTGTTGGCGTGAGCCATCAACAAATAACTTTCAATGGCCAAACAGTTACAAGTCTTTCTCATATTCGTTTATTAGGCAAACACAACCTGGCCAATGTGGCCGCGGCCATAGCTGTGGCTAAAATTTTAAGAGTCAGTAACCATGTCATTCAAAAGGTGTTGAAAAGTTTTACAGGTATTCCCAATCGCTTAGAGTTTATTAGCAACCACCAAGGCATTTGTTATTACAATGATACTACCGCCACCACTCCGGATGCGGCTGTGGCGGCTTTACGGTCTTTTTCTCATAAGATTATTTTAATTGCCGGCGGCAACACCAAGGGGCTTAGTTTACAACTTTTTGCTAAAAACATCAGTCATAAAGTTAAGTTTTTGGTTTTGTTAAAAGGCAACGCCAACGCCTCCTTAAAGAAAGCCTTGCCAAGTAAACGCTGGTGCGAAGTAGGTGACATACCACGTGCCGTGGCGCAAGCGCAAAAGCAAGCTAAAAGAGGGGATATTGTTTTGCTTTCCCCGGGCTGTACTTGGTTGCCGCATATGAACGAATTTGTGCGCGGTCAAAAATTTATGGAGGAGGTTAAAAAATTGGCAAAATAGCATGCGTCATAATATTTATCTTGTTTTAACCGGTGAAAATGAACATCAGCGGCCTCGGTCTAAAAAATTACTAGCGGAATTAAAAAAGGAGACAAAGCCTTATACGGTGGTGGTCAGTGGCTTATCTTGTTTTAATTTAACCCAGAATCCTTCGGAAAGTTCTAAAATGGCAGATTATTTGGTAGCCCAAGGAGTGCCGCGTAAATATTTGGTATTAGAAGAAGAGTCTTTGGATACTTTGGGCAATATGGTTTTTTCTTGTGCCTTAATAGCAAAATTATTGCGTCCGGACCAAGGTTATAATTTAATTTTAATTACCGAAGGTTTTCATATGTACCGAAGCCGAATTTTATTAGAGCAAGTTTTTTGCTCTTTATCACAAAAATTTAAAGTTAATTTTCAATTTAAAACAGCGCCGACTTTTAATCTTTCTCATTTTTATTGGCAAAGAAAAATTCGTCTGTTGCTTCAAGACATTAAACAACACCACCATGCCGGCCGAGAAGTTAAGGAGTTGATTATGAAAGCGTTAAAAATTGAAAAATTATATATTCGCGATCACCTTATTTTAGATTTGATTTTAACCGACGTCGAAGTATTTTCTTTGAAAAGTTATCAAGATTTTCAAAATTATCTATTTTCTTTGCCAATTTATTGCCAAAAATATCATCCCCAAAATCGTTATGATATGCAAAACAGCTTATATGCTAAAGCCATAGAACATCGGTCTTAGGCCAGTAATTCCGGTGTCAGTTCTTTGATGCGTTTTAAAAAAGCCTGATTATCGCCGCTACACTTAAAAGTGATGCCCGGTTTTTGATTTTTTTTATGAGGAATGGCGTTATACACAATGACGGCGCGTCGAGCCACCGGCTCGGAAGTATCAACGATGATTCTGTCTCCAATCTTCTTTTGAATTACATCTTTAATTAGGTTGTAGTGGGTACAACCCAAAACTACCGTGTCTACTTCTGGTTGCAAATCAACCAGGGCTTCTTCTAAAGCGTCTTCAATATATTCCGGTTTGCGTTCAATGGCTAGGGCTAAATTTTTACAAGGCAGGATGTGAAAACGACAATCGCCGCCATATTCTTTAATGAGCCAAGGAATTTGCGGGTTTTTTGCCGCGCGTACCGTAGCCAAAACCGCCACGTGTTTTGATTGGCTGATTGCGGCCGCGGGTTTAATACCCGGTTCTACTCCGATAATGGGCTTGTTGGTGAGTTCTCGGTAATCATCAATCATGGAAACGGTGGCGGAATTACAGGCAATTACAAACATATCGGTTTCTTTTTCAAAGGTTTCCAAAAACAATTTCACTCGTTCGTATATTTCTATGCCACTTAAAGCGCCATAAGGCATATAAGCGGTATCTCCAAAATAAAGCAAAGACGCTTCCGGGAGTTTTTGTTTTAGTTCTTTTAAAATAGATAAACCGCCCACGCCCGAGTCTAAGATACTAATCATTTTTTTATAATAAGTGATTGACCGTCCATTTCTTCTGGAATGTTTACACCCATAAGTTCCAGAATAGTGGGGGCAATATCTTTTAAACTGCCACTTTCCCAGATCTTAACATTTTTCTTTTCTTTGTCAACCAGAATAAACGGTACAAAATTATCTGTGTGTTGTGTATGAGCAGTGTTGTTTTTATAGTCCCACATTACTTCCGCATCACCATGATCCGCGCAAATCAGTAAAATAGCATTTTGTTTTTGCACTGCTTGATAAAGCAAGCCCACGGCTTTATCTATGGTTTCACAACCTTTAATAGTAGCCGCTTTATTACCGGTGTGTCCCAACATATCGGCGTTACAGATATTGGCCACATAAAAATCGTATTTTTTTTGCGCTAGCTGTTTTACTAAATCTTGAGCGATAGGCACAGCTTGCATTTCTGGTTTTAAATCAAAAGTTGCTATTTTATCCGAAGGAATTAAATGGCGATCTTCTCCTAAAAAAGGCTTTACGCGCATGCCGTTGAATACTTGAGTAACAAAAACCCATTTTTCTGTTTCAGTGACTCGATATTGAGTATATCCCCGGGCACTTAAGACCGCTCCCAAGATATTTTTCATTTCAGTCTCTGAGCGAGTGAAAGCGGTTGGCGCCGGCATTTGATCATAATAAGGCATGGTGGCCACGTAATGAATTTTAATCTGTTTTTTTCTTACAAAATTAGAAAAATCAGGCTCAATTAAAGCTTGGGTGATTTCGATCTCTCGGTCTATACGATAATTAAAATTGATGACGGCGTCGTTATTTTTAAAATAGCCCTCAGGCTCTATCAGGGTGGGTTTGATAAATTCATCACTTTCTTGGTTTTGTCGTGCCAGCCGGATAGCTTCTTCAATATTTTTAGCTGTTCGTTGTCCTTGGCCATGAGCGAGTAAATCATAAGCCTGTTGCACTCGTTCCCAACGATGATCGCGATCCATGACAAAATAACGACCCTGCACGCTGACTATCAGTCCCACCTTGTTTTTTTTGATAGCGCTCTGCAAACGCTTAATATATATTGGCAAAGATTCCGGCGGCGTGTCTCGTCCATCGCTAAACACATGAATCAGAACCTGTTCTTTTTTAAGGCCTTCTTTAGCCGCTAAAGTTAAAAGTTTGTGCGCCAGCGCATCATAAGAGTGCACGCCGGCATCTGACAGAAGACCCATGAGATGAAGGCGAGACTTATTTTTTTTCACTTTTAACACAGCTTCTGTATAAGCCTTATTAGTTAATACAGCATTGGTAGCAATGGCTTGTTTGATTTGAATTTGTGGCAGTAAAACATTACGACCGGCACCCATAATCAAATGTCCCATTTCGGTAGAGCCTTGATGACCCGGCGTGAGACCGATGTGTGTACCGGCCGCACCAATTGGACCATTGGGATAATTAGCTAAAAGGTAATCAATATTTGGTGTTTTGGCCAAAAAAATAGCGTTATGAGCATCATCTTCTCCTAAGCCCCAGCCATCTAAAATCAATAAAATTATTGGTCTCTTAACTTTCATAATTTTTTTTAAGCCCTGATTAAAGCTAATAATTCTTGAGTTTTTTCTTGACAAAGCTCTGGAGTTTTAGCTTCTAAATTTAAACGTAATTTGGCTTCGGTATTTGAAGCCCTTACATTAAACCAAAAATCAGAATATTCCAGGGTAATACCATCCAGCTGAGAAACGGTTTGGGCCTCAGCTTGGTATTTTTTTAAAATTTTAGCCATTACTCCCGCTTTATCTTCTACGTCTGAATTTATTTCTCCGGATTGATAATATTTTCGTAAAGGCCGAACTTGATCAGCGATAGTTTGGTCTGAGACGCTCCATTGTTGGAGTAATTTTAAAGTAACAATAACCGGCGCTTCAAAAAAACCAATCGGAGTTTTTACAAAGAAATGTCCTGATGATTCACCGGCAAAAACCGCTCCGGTTTTTAAAGCCTGTTCTTTAATTAAAGAATGGCCGACGCGTGTTACTACGGGTTTTCCTCCGGCCGCCTCAATCATATCTTTGGTGATTTTCCCAGGACGAAGATCATAGCAAATTGCGGCCCCAGGATTGGTTTTTAGGAAAATTTGTGCCAGCAAGCCGCGAATAATTGATTGGTCAATAAGCTTGCCTTCGTTATCAAAATAAAAAATTCGATCACCATCGCCATCCGTAGCAATGCCCAAATCAGCTTTTTCCTGTTTTATTCTTTTCATTAAGCTCAAATTATTTTGTTCTTTAAAAGGATCAGCTTCGTGATTTGGAAAAGAGCCGTCAAGTTCAAAATTCATTTTAATAACTTGACAGGGAAGCTCTTTAAATAATTCATTAAAATAAGTTGCGCCCATGCTGTTGGCCGCATCAATTACTATTTTAAAGGGCTTGATATTTTCTAAAGAAGAAAATTGAATAGCTGATTGGACGTGTTTTTTTACAATATCGCTCCTTGTTATTACCCGTCCCGGTTGCTGGTGATGGGGTAAAATTATCCCCTGTACTATTTGATCGCGAATTTGTTTGATGCCGGTATTGCCACTCACCGGCAAGGCGCTGTGCCGCACCAGTTTAAGGCCGTTATATTCTTTGGGGTTGTGTGAGGCCGAAATCATCAAACCGCCGTCATAGTTAAATTCAGCCACGCTAAAATAAAACGCCGGCGTGGAAACCAAACCAACGTCTACCACGTTAATTCCTCTTTCTACCAAGCCCGCTATTACTGATTTTGTTAAAGAAGGGCTGGAAAGGCGCATGTCTTGCGCCACCGCCAGAGTGAGGGTTTTATGAGGGTTTTCTTTTTTTAAAAGCTCTCCAAAAAATTGGGCTATTTTTTTTACTATCTCTTCGTCTAATTGTTTACCATAAATTCCGCGGATATCATAGGCCTTAAAAATATCAGCAATATTTTTCATTTTTCCTTGATTATTATAATTATTTTTTTACCGCTTTTTTCTTTGGTTTTGTGCTGTTTGCTTTTTTCGTTTTGGTGGCTATCATTTTCGGCCGAGTTTTATGCGCTTCTATCATGCCGCCCGCGCCCCACAAGACCGCTAAGATCATAATCAACCAACCAAGCCAAGGCAATTGCATGAGTACAGACAAAATGAAGTAGCCCACAATTAGACAGATAATTTGTTGTTTTTTTTCGTTTTGGAACTTGCCTTTTTGCACTAAGAAATGTCCCAGGTAAGCACCGGCAAATAATTTTCCCAGAGCCAGGGATACTAGATAAAAAAGAGCTCCCAAAACCGCCAAAGGAATACCCACCAGCGTAAAGATTAGCATCAACAAGACAGTGGGGGCGGCAAAAAAGTAAATAGCGCCTTTAAACCAGGTTTTTTTTGGATTATTTTGCATTTCCGTTATGACGCGGCCGCTCCAAGTGGGCCAAATGAGAATAAGTAAAATGCCGATAACGACAAAGAAAAAATAGGATCGAATAAAAGAGTTGAATTTATGTTCTACTTGCTTGTTTTTTTGAACGGCCTCCTTGTTGGCTAAGGTGTGAGTAGTGATGTTTGTTGTTCCTTGCGTTTTAGCATCCAGGGAAAAAATTTCTGCGGAAAAATCCGCGGTTTTGGTAATATTAGCTGTTGCCCCGGTTGTAATTTTTGTTGCTTGAATATTGGCTTGATTATTTAAGGTGCCGTTTAACACCACCTCTGAGCCGCGGATAGTTGTTTCACCGTTTAAAGCGCCAGAGATTGTTATTTTATTGGCATAAATATTGGTGTGGCCTAAAATTTTGGCCGCCTGGTTGATATTCACAACATCAGCCACAATCAACACGTTGCCAAATACAGTGGAGCTTAAATCAACAGTACCGGCGGCTATGCGCAAAGAATCAGCTACTGTGCCGTCAACAGTTACTTTGTTTCCCGCTACAAATAAATCTCCTGTTACGGTGTTGGTTATTTCCACATTATTACCGGCTAAATAAGCATCCCCGTTGATTTGGGTATTTACACTTAAATAGTCACTGGCGGCAAAATAAGGAGCAGAGGATGTACTAAAAAGAGAATCATCAAATTCTTGAGCAGAAGAAGTATTGGGGTCGGGTAAAGAATCAGCAGTTGTGGCTTGCTCTGCAGATTCTGTTTGATCTGCAGAGTCTGCCG
>MHKJ01000012.1:9223-11159 GCA_001818355.1 Candidatus Kerfeldbacteria bacterium RIFOXYC2_FULL_38_9
ACAAAGCAACAAGAGGAAACTGATTTTTGTTTTCATTTTTGTAAGATTAAGATTAGATTTAGACTCTTTTAAAATATCATTTTAAGGTTGTTTTTGCAACACAGACACTAAGTTTTGTCCATGGCGGCGCGAACAATGAATACCCCTGGTTTCAAAGTATTGGTCATATAAAAATAGTTGCGCTTTTTTAGCCAATTTTTTGATTTCTTGTTTGGTAAAACCATGATAATAACGGCGCGCTAACAATTGACGCTGTTGGTCTTTCCAGGGAATGAGCAAATCGTTCCAGTCTAGGTCACTGTTGCCGATAATTTTTTTTAAATTGGCTTTAGTTCTACTGATAAAAAATCGCCACTGATGCAAATTCCAGTTGGTCATAATAATGTATCCGCCGGGTTTGGTAAGACGCTTGGCCTCTTGTAAAGTTTGCAGGCGAAATTTAGCAGAAGGAAGATGGTGTAAACTGGCTATTAACAGCGTATGATCAAAAGAATTGTCGGCAAAAGGAGTGTGCATCATATTAGCTACCACAAAAGTTTGTGCCGGGTGCAGATTTTGCGCCAAAGCAATCAATTTTTTAGAAACATCCAAGCCAATATAATCTGCCTTGATTTCTGTCACTAACTGCGCTACTCTGCCATTGCCACAACCTAAATCCAATACTTTTTGTTTAGACTTGATATACTTATTTAAGAGCCGACTCACTTCATACCATTGGTGGCTTCTGGTATCAGAAAAATGGCCGGCAATCGTTTCGTAATCTTCAGCAACTTTAGTTAATAATTTTTTGGCGACATCTTCCTTCATTTTAAAATATGAATAATAATCCTCTACAAAATATCATTTGGCAGGCCATTGCGCAAAAAATTCGTACGGCCGCAGATTTAAAAAAAGTAAAAGCGGCCATGGCCAAAAAAACAGGCATTCCTATTGTAGCAAATAGTCAGATTTTAGCAGAATATCGCCAACTGATCGCTCAAGGAAAGTTGAAGCGCGATGAGCATTTGTGGGCTTTATTTTCTAAACGACAAGTTCGCAATTTATCTGGCGTGGCAGTAATTACGGTGTTAACTAAACCGTATTATTGTCCCGGGCGTTGTGTTTATTGTCCCACCGAGGCGCGGATGCCCAAGTCTTATTTAGCTAACGAGCCCGGTGCGGCCAGGGCTTTGGGGCAAAATTTTGATCCTTACCAACAGGTAAAAACTCGATTAGAAACTTTATATAATAACGGCCACGAAACCGATAAGTGCGAATTATTGGTACTGGGCGGCACCTGGACAGTTTATGAGCCAGATTATCAAGAATGGTTTTTAAAAAGGTGTTTTGAGGCGTTTAACAAACAACCAGCTCCGGATTTTGAGACTGCTAAAAAAATTAACGAAACTGCCCAGCACCGGATTATCGGCCTAACTTTGGAAACCAGACCAGATTATATTACCCGACTAGAAATTAAACGGATGCGTCAATTTGGATGTACGCGTGTTCAGTTGGGGGTGCAGACTACGGATGAAGAAATTTTACGAAAAATTAAACGCGATCAAACCAACGCGCAGGTAATAATGGCGACCAGACTTTTAAAAGAGGCGGGTTTTAAAATTTCCCACCATTATATGCCCATGTTGCCCGGCGCCACTCCGGCCAAAGATTTACAAATTTTTAAAGATGTTTTTCAAACCGCCGACTATCAACCAGATCACATTAAAATTTATCCCACTTCAGTTTTAAAAACCTCTGTCTTGTATCAGTGGTGGAAAGATGGCAAATATCAGCCTTATGAACAGTCGGTTTTGCGAAAATTATTGATAGATATGCAAAAACTTATTCCCGAATGGGTACGGGTAGAGCGAGTTATTCGCGATATTCCCGAGTCTTCTGTTTATGCCGGCAACAAGGCTACTAATTTACGCCAATTGTTAGAGCAAGAAAACAACAG
>MHKJ01000012.1:11184-23922 GCA_001818355.1 Candidatus Kerfeldbacteria bacterium RIFOXYC2_FULL_38_9
ACAAAATTTACAATTAGTCAAAAGAAGTTATCAGGCTTCTGCCGGAGAAGAGGTTTTTCTAAGTTTTGAAAATACAAGCAAAACCGTATTGTATGCATTTTTGCGTTTGCGTTTTCAGCATCTTAAAAAACACTTTATACCAGAGTTACAAGACGCGGCGTTAATTAGGGAAATTCATACCTATGGTCAACTGGCTAAAATTGAAGGAGGACAAAGCCATGTACAACATCTAGGCTTGGGTCGACGCTTGATGCAGGAAGCGGAGCGATTGTCGGTAGAGGCGGGATATAAAAAAATAGCGGTTATTGCCGGCATTGGCGTGCGTGAATATTTCCGTAAATTAAATTATCAGCTCGCGGGGGAATATATGGTAAAAGATCTTTAGTCAATTGTTCTATTTTTTGGCTGTGCTATACTAAAAAAGATATGAAAAATCCTAAATATATTTTTGTCGTGGGCGGAGTTATGTCTTCGGTGGGCAAAGGAGTTACCAATTCTTCTATTGGTTTATTGTTGCAGGCGCGTGGATATAAAGTAACAGCCGTTAAAGCTGATGCTTATATCAACGTAGATGCGGGCACCATGAATCCAACAGAACACGGAGAAGTTTTTGTAACCGAAGACGGCGATGAAACCGATCAAGATATCGGCAATTATGAACGTTTTTTGGATGAAAATATTTATTCTGTCAATTACATGACTACCGGCAGGGTTTATTTAGATGTTATCAACCGAGAGCGTAATTTGGAATACAAAGGCAAATGCGTAGAAGTGGTGCCGCATATTCCGGAAAATATTATTAAGCGTATTAAAGATGCTCAAAAAAAGAGTCAGGCCGATATTGTGGTGATAGAAATTGGTGGCACTGTTGGGGAATATCAAAATATTCTTTTTTTAGAAGCGGCGCGCATGATGAAAATAAAACATCCTAATGACGTGGCATTTGTGTTGGTGAGTTTTTTACCAGTTCCTTCTACCGTAGGAGAAATGAAGACCAAGCCCACCCAGCATGCTGTGCGTTTATTGAATGAAACCGGTATTCAGCCTGATTTTATCGTGTGTCGTGCGGAAAGTGTTTTAGATAAAAAAAGGCGTCATAAATTAGCTTTATTTTGTAGTGTGCCAGGAGATCACGTTATTCCCGCACCCGATGTTACCCACATTTATGCGGTGCCGGCGATTTTGGAAAAAGAACAGTTGAGCAGTAAATTGTTACAGGTTTTAAAATTACGGCCAAAAAAAGTAACGCTATCTAAAAATCGGTTTTTGCAAATGAACAAATTAGTGCAAACCATTCAAACAGTGAAAAAAACCGTTACTATCGGCATTGTTGGTAAATATTTTAATACCGGAGATTTTGTTTTGGCTGATTCTTATCTTTCAGTGATTGAGGCTTTAAAACACGCGGCCTGGCATCAGCGCCATCAAGTAAAACTTATTTGGATTGACTCTGAAGAATACGAAAAAGATAAAAGGCGCTTGTCAGAACTCAAAAAAACTGACGGAGTTTTAATTCCCGGCGGTTTTGGGAAGCGGGGAGTTGCCGGTAAAATTATGGCTATTGAGTATGTGCGGGAACACCAGATTCCTTATTTTGGTTTATGTTATGGGATGCAATTGGCGGCAGTAGAAATAGCGCGTCATCTGGCTAAACTGCCGGGCGCCAATACAGTGGAAATAGAAGAACATCCGGAACATCCGATTATTTTTGTTAATCCTCATCAACAAAAGAATATTGCGCAAAAGCATTATGGCGGCACTATGCGCTTGGGTGCTTATGATTGTAAATTAGTAAACAACACCAAAGCGCGCAAAGCCTACGGCAAACAACTAATTAAAGAACGTCATCGCCACCGTTATGAGTTTAATAACGCTTATTTAGCGCCTTTGGCCAAGGCGGGCTTGATTGTTTCCGGTATCAACCCCCAGCAAAATTTAGTGGAAATTATGGAACTTAAAAATCACCCATGGTTTGTCGGTACTCAATTTCACCCGGAATTTTTGTCGCGTCCCTTAAATCCTCATCCTTTGTTTATTGGTTTTCTCAAGGCGGCCATCAAACACAAAAATTAGTTGTTGGTTTTTTTACAGAGATAATTTTTTATCTACTAACTCATTTATTGTTTTGTTAAAATAAGTATCTGTATTTTTTATCAAAAAATTATACTTATTTGCCTCTTTTTTTATATGAGCGCTCTTTGTCATGACCATTTTTGCTATGTTTTGCATTAGTTTCTTATTTTTTAAATGAGGAGACAACCAATCAGAGGGAGGAATGTTTTTGTTTAAATAATTTAAAATTTTCTGATAATTTTCTTTAATTAAAAATATACTTTTGATAGAATTTTGATATTTTGATTTTTGTAAAGTAACTACATATTTTGGACAAAGAGGAGTGCCGTCAATAATATAATTTTGTTTCATGTCGGCAAGTTTTTTAATTAGAGCCTCAAGTCCACACCACATTGTTTTTGCTTCTCGTAACTCTGCTCGTAATGATTGTTGTGGTGTCATCCGTTCAGAGCCATTTATTTGGAATGGCATTAATTTGTTTATTTTTTTTCTTGGTAAAAAAGAAATAATCAATGATCGTAAGGTATCGGTAGATAAAAAGGGAAGATTATATTTTTTTGATAACTTTGTGGCCAGAATTGTTTTTCCACACCTGGGAGCTCCCCCGATAAGATAAATCATAAATTTTATTTAATAATTTTATAAAAATGGCTATAAAAAATACACCCCGTTTTGAAGTGCAGGAGTTTATATAATAAATTCATATTTTTAATTTTTTGGACGGCTATATTGCGGCATCAATACTTGTCCGTCAACCATTAGTATTGGTTCTAACTGACAACCATCAATCGTAGTACTTTTTAGAGCTTCGGTTATTTTCCAGGCCATATAATGCTCTACCGGTACTTTGGTGGTAGATTCTTTACCTTGCTCATCGCGCAATTTTTCCGGCACCTTTATTCTTTTTGGCACTGTGCCGTTATTTTGATCACCATGAAGATGAATAATCACCCTATAACCTTGCATTTCAATTTTTTCAATAGAATAATGTCCATTACGATAATTCCAATTAGGCTCAATTTGCCAAGGGCCATAATCCAAGGCGGCTTGTTTTTCGCGTTCGGAAATTTCTGGATATTTTACAATCACCCTTTGTACTATTATATCTTTAAAGAGGCGTATTAATTTTTCGGGTCGCCTATATTGTCTTGCTTGAAACGCGGCGTGACTTTCCGTTGGTATTACAGGTAGAATAGCTTGCTTCATGTCGTTTTGAATTTTTAGCACAACTTCTTTGTCAGCGCTTTTTCCTCTTGGCCATTGTTTTGCTAAGTCTTCCAAATACAGCAAACGTTGGCGATTTTCACTTTTGGGCGCACCAAATTCGGATAAAATTTCGAAAAATAGTTTTGATTTTTCATATTCTCGCAAACGATCACGATTATTTTGTAAATTATCGCATAAACGCACCATCACAGCCAAAGGTTCGGTGTTGGTGTCAAAAGCTTCTTTTTCCAGACCAACCAATTTATCAGTTGGATGTTCTAAATCAGCATACCTGCCAATAAAAGTATCTTGGTCAGCATCGGCCACGGCCACAGCTTGATCAGCGGTGAGAGTTTTGATAGTAGCGGCAATACGTTGTTTTTGTTCATCTGATAAATTTTTAGCTAGTTCAATTTTGGTTATTTGTCTGATAATATTTGCCGGATTGGTTGTTGGGGCTTTAAAAACCCTTAACAATTCAGGTAATTTTTTTTCATTAGTTAAAAAATTACCGCGATTGGTAACAACCCTTAAATTAAAAGTTTCTTCACCCACATCTGTACTGTGGGCCATAATTGCTTTGCCACACTTATTAAGCAGTTTTTTGGCCTTACCATTTTGTGAACTGATAAGAGCTTGTAAATTTTTTTGGATTTTTTCTTGAAAAAATAAATCTGCACTAAAAATACAATGCGTAACTTTAGAAAGACTTACTTCTGTTCCGTGTTTATAAGAAAATACATGAGGGTAGCCTGTGTCATGAAAATAAATAGCCATGGTAACCATAAAACGCGCTGCTTTTTCCGTTATCTCATATTGTTCTTGAAGAACTTGTAAAATATCAGGGTGTTCCTGCAAAACATTATCCGCAATTTCATCCATTAACATGGTGTGCTCCCAGTTATGGGTGGCATAAGTCGGTGGATCTTGTTCTTGTTGGGTGAGAGCTAGTGCAATAATATTTTGCATCAATGCTTTTAAATTTGGCTTTTGTTGTTCATTTGTCTCTAAATTATTGAAACGTTTTGCCATGCAAACAAGAGGACAAGGTTTCCATTTTTTGTCTTTTACATCAACAAAAAAAGCCCGCGCTTCATCTAACCGACGTTTAAAAAATTCAAATTCTTGTTTGGTAATTATTTCGTCAGCCTGATTTTTACGTAGTTCTTGAAAACGAGCTTCATAGTTTGTATCCAGTTGCTCCGCCATTACTAAGGCATACTCTTTTTCTTTTTCCGGAATATTTTCTGTTTGTGTTTCTAAAAAATGAACCAAGCTTTCCTTGGCGCCATGGTGCAATATTTTTTTTGGTTCTATAAACTCTCCCATTTTGTAAATAAAAATAATCTTTCCTAATTATAGCAAAATTATTTCGTTTTAGCAAATCAAAAAATATCGTCAAAGTACTATTTTTTATGGTATACTAAACTCATGATATATAGTTAATGATGTATAATAATATGATGAAAAACGCAACTAAAAAAATTATTGATTTTGGTGGTAATAGAGTAGAGGTGTTTTCTGCTAAAGATACAGGCACAATTGATATTACACCATATATTAGTGATCCAGATCATTTTTATGGGTCAGTAAATGTACATCATGTCATTAAATTTGGATCTACCTTGAAGGGGTTGATTGGAAAATACGATGGAAAATATGGTGATTGGGGAAAAAGCACACAGCATGACGATATTATTCTTTTAGAAGAACACTATGATGAAGCACGAAAAATCATGGATGATATTGCTAGATTGGCCAATTTAGTTATTGCCAATGAAAATTTATATAATGATATTGCTTTTTGTACAGAATATTATTATTTAGCCGCTCGGGGTTATGAATTATTAAGACAACACGCTAGTGAGTTTGGTTTTGGAGAGCTTTTAGGCACGCAGGTTAGTTTAGAACGTGGTGGACTTGTTAGTACGCGTTTAGCTTTGGGCTATACAGATATTGACGCTAAAGTTAAAAATGAGGTGCGTGTTGTTACAAAGCGAACACACTTGATTGGTGATGCAGATACAAATTTAACCGTTACAATCAAATGGCGCAATCGTAATCAATTAAAAGGATTGATAGCAGGACAAAAAATTAATATTAATGATTTTGTAAACCCGGCCAGCGGCGCTTCGGTCGATGCCTTTATTATTGCAACGCGAACATTGGGGACTGCGCCATCACATATACACCACCGCTCTATTAGTGTTACTAAACAAGGCATTCTTTTTACCCGCAAAATTATGAATACTATAGGAATTTCTACTTCTTTTTATAGCGTTGGTGTATGTGACGAATTAAATGAGATGTATTATTTAACAGGTAGGCGTTCAGTAGGTGATGCTGGACATATTTTGCGTCATTTTTTACCACATAACTAATCAAGCTAATTAAAATTATGGAAAAATATATCAATGAGAAAACAGAAGTAACGAATGCGCTATTGCAACTTATAGCGCATATACCAACAGACAGTCTCAGTGTAGTAGTTGAACCAAGGTTTTTTCAAAAAATTTCAGATGAAAATTTTATGCGCATTGCAGTTTTTTTAGCTCAAAAAGGCTATACCGAAGGAGGCTGTCCTATTGGGGGTGTTATTATTGATAACGCCACCCGTCAAATTCTTGGCAAAGGCCACAACACTTTAGTGCAAGAAAATCATCCTTATAATCACGGAGAAACATCTGCTATTCGTGATGCCGGACGGATAGATTTTAGTAAAACGACCATTTTTACAACACTCAGTCCGTGCGATGTTTGTGCTACACTTATTTATATGCGTCAATTTAATCGGGTTGTTGTTGGAGATATAACCAATGCATCTGGTAACGAGAGAGTGTTAGGAGATAAAGGAATTCAAGTAGATATTCTGGAAGATGCTATGGGTATTGAATTGTATAAAAAATATAGAGAAAAATATCCCAAACTCGATTTGGAAGATTGGAAGGGATTAGCGGCCGTTATCAAACTAGATAAAAAGTAATTTTTATATGGGACATGATGCGTGAAAATGATCTAAGTAGCGCTGGCGAAATTCTTCCATGGTAAAATCGTGCTCTTGCGTGCCCACGGTTTCTATGGCAAAGGAAGCGGTGGTGGCCGCGATGTTTCCAATTTGCGGCAAAGACAAGTTAGCTACCAAGCCTTTTAACAGCCCGGCGCGATAAGCGTCTCCGGCGCCGGTTGGATCTTTTAAAGTGTCTTGAACCAGCGCGGGAATATCATAGGTTTTGCCGGCGCGAGTTTTAATGGTCGATCCTTTAGCGCCCAGGGTAGTAATGAGAACTTCGGTGCGTTCCAAAAGATTATTCTCAGTTAAACCGGTTTTTTTCAAAGCCTGGCTTAATTCATAGTCATTTACCGTAAACATATAAGAACCGCGAATGCAGTCTTTTAATTGCTTACCGTTATAGTCAGCTAAAGTTTGGCCCGGATCAAAAATATATTTAATTTTTTTTTGTTGGCAGGCTTTAATGTATTTTAAAGAATCCGCCAAGTTATTGGCCGGAGCGAAAATGGCAATAGTATTTTTGGGATCGCAATTTTCAAAATTAAAATTGGTGTTGTATTTCATCGCCCCCACATAAAAAGCGGTTATTTGATTATTGGCGCGATCGGTAATAATGGAACAAGAGCCGGAAATAATATCTTCATGGCGTTCTACCTGTTGAATATTGACTCCTTTTTCAGCTAAACATGTCAGATACTCTTTGCCATCTTTTCCCACAGCGGCGATTAACCATGGTTTTTCTTGCAGTAAACCCAAGGTGTAGGCAATGTTGCCGCCACAACCGCCGCGTAATTCTTGCATTTTCTCGATATAAAAAGAGACGCTTAAGCTATGAATTTTGTCTGGCAAGATATTGTCTTTAAAATAGCGAGGAAAACTCATAATGCGATCGTAAGCGATACTGCCGTGAATAATAATGTTCATTTTGTGCTATACTTTATTAAGAGCTTAAAATAAGTGCTCAAACGCTTAACAGCATAGGGGGATTTTTAAAAAAAGTCAATAACGGTAAAATCACTAATTGTTTTTATTTTTATGAGTAATAAATTTTTGTCTCAAAACGATCCGAAAATAGCGAAAATTTTAAAAAAAGAACAACAGCGCCAGCAAGAGGTTTTAGAAATGATTCCTTCGGAAAATTTTGTCTCCAAGGCGGTTTTGGAGGCTTTGGGTTCGGTAGCGACTAATAAATACGCAGAAGGGTATCCAGGCAAGCGCTATTACGGCGGTTGTGAATATATTGACCAAATTGAACAGACAGCCATTTCCCGCGCCAAAAAATTATTCAATGCCGAACATGTTAATGTTCAGCCGCTTTCCGGAGCGCCGATGAATTTGGCGGTGTATTCGGCTTTTTGTCAGCCGGGAGATACTATTTTGGGTATGGATTTATCGCACGGAGGGCACTTAACACACGGGCATCCGGTAACTTTGTCGGCGAAAATTTACCGTTTTGTGCGCTACACCTGCGATCCCAAAACAGGCAAACTCGACTATAAAGCCATCGAGGCTTTGGCTAAAGCCGAAAAGCCGAAAATTGTGCTAGCCGGTTTTTCCGCTTATTCGCGTAATCTAAATTATAAAAAGTTTAATGCTATTGCCAAAAAAGTAGGAGCAATAAGTATGATGGATATGGCGCATATTGCCGGGTTGGTGGCGGGTAAGGCTTTAGAAAATCCCGTGCCGATTATGGACGTAGTTACTACCACTACGCACAAAACTTTGCGCGGTCCGCGCGGCGGTATGATTATGTGCAAGCAAAAATATGCCAGACAAATAGACAAAGCGGTCTTCCCCGGACTACAAGGAGGTCCTCACCAAAATCAAATTGCGGCGCTTGCCGTAGCTTTGCACGAGGCTCAAAAAGCATCTTTTAAAAAGTATGCCGCTCAAGTTTTAAAAAACGCCCGAGTGTTATGCCAAGAATTGCAAGCAGGCGGTTTGAAAATTGTGTTTGGTGGTACAGATAATCATCTTATTTTAGCTGACGTTACGCCGCTTGGTTTAAGCGGCAAAGAGGCCGAACAAGCGCTTGATGAGGTTGGTATTACGGTTAACAAAAACATCATTCCCAATGATATTCGTAAACCCCTTGATCCTTCCGGCATTCGTTTAGGCACTCCGGCGCTTACTACACGCGGTATGAAAGAGCCTGCAATGAAAAAAATTGGTCAAATGATTATTGCTTTATTAAAAAATCCGCATAAAATCAGCCAAAAAACCGCGGCCAGAAAATTGGTAAAAGAATTAACCCAAAAATTTCCTTTATTTTATGGGGTATAAAAGTATTTTTTAAATTACACCAAGATTATCTTGTGGATAAGTAGTCTTGACAGATTTGTATTTTTGAGATATAACAGGGCTGCTTAATTTTTAATATTAGCTAATTATGCGTCATTTAAAAAGAATAATGTTTTATGGCTTGTGTGTGTTTTCTGTCAGTTTATTTAGCGTACAGGCCGCATCGGCCGCTGAATTAACCGGCAGATATGCTGATAAACAAAGCGGTACTCCAAGTACTTATAACTTAATTAACGCTGCTGCAGTATATGATCCATCTGTAAAATTTATCGGTAATGATACTACTGTAGCCGGCGCGGAATATATTGAATTTAGCACCAGTATTGCTAAAATTTCTTCTAGTGTAGACATGTCAAAGAGTGCATTAACTTTTTATACAGGTACTAATCACGGACAATTAGCCAATGGGACAGCTATACCATCCGACGGGGGCGTGGTGATAAAATTAGCTGATTATTTAATGCCAGAAACCAGTTTAAATACCAGTGTTAGTAAGCCGATTGCTTGTTATTTTGATGCCACTCAACGAACCGGCCAATGTCTTATTCGTTTATTAGTATCCTCACAAACTTACAGTGTTCGTTCTACTAGTACAGAGTTCAAAGCAAGAACCGTTTTTAATCCAGTCGCTTATTCTGATCAGTACGTTACTGCCAAAAGCAGTCAGGAGGTTGCATATAAGCCATATGTAGACAAAAGTAATCCGGCTCAGGCATCTTTAAAAATTGGTGGGGAATCAGCTGCTACTACATCGGGGATTTATTATTTAGCTTATGATGCCAGTCGTTCGCAATTAGATTTTGTATTAAATTTATACGATGATATAGCCGTTAAAAAAGTGCAGTTAGAATTTACTGGTTATGCTGGCAATACGTTAAGCTTAAACGATGAAAAATCATTTACAGTGTCTGCCTATCCAAATATATATTCGCAAGAATATAATAATGTTACGTTTTCTTATGGTCCAAATACCGAAAAGCAGTTAGTTTTAAAAGATATGTATAGTATAACTGTTACAACAACTGATTGGTTAGATAAGTCTACAGAAAATGATTACGTTTTAGTAATCGACGATACTGTACCAACTATCAGTAACAGCGCCGTTATTCGGGCGGATAATAATAATGTTATTAATACCACTACGCCTATTAGTATTGGTACAGAGGTTAAATTTAAAAGTACGGTTACTGACAATGAAAGTAAAGCCGCTAATTGTACCATTACATTGTATAAAGTAATAGGTGATGGTGCTAGTACAAAATTATTCAGTTGGTATGTAGCGCACGATGAAACAAAATCATATCAATCTTCAGAAACATTTATGTCAGGCGATCCTACCTATACCTTCAGTGAAGCTAGTGATTACTATGTAACCATGGTCGGAGAAAATTTAGCGGATATGAACAGCGCGGTAAAAAGGCTAGATTTTACCGTTGTGGCTGATAATACTCCTCCTAAAATAACATACAGCTATTTAACGTTCGACGTGGCCAGTGGAAATAATATTGGTAAGCCGATAACATTTTCCGGAACAGCAGTTGACTCGGAATCTGATATTAATAAGGTAAGTATTATGATAAGTTATTATAAACATACCAATACAACCACCTCGCCAAACGAAATAACAGGGTTTAATAGTGTGGATGATCAAGATAAATTTTCTAGCTATACTTGGACACCAGACGGCAATGGCAAGGGGGGGACGGTAAATTTTATGGCCAATGCTGTTACGTCAGCTAAAGAAGGCAAATATGAAATAGAGGCTCTGGTTTTTAATACCGAACAGCAATCTACTAATTCCGAAATTCTTCCAGCGAATATAGGCAAAACAGTTATTAATTCGGCTAGTGCTGACCCCAGTACAGTAATAGTTGGCAATACCTTTAATATTAATTATTCAGTATATAATTCTTTCGAGAAATTTGATTACACACTGACTAACAAAACTACTGGAAAAGTTGTAAAATCAGATTTTGTGTATACAAGCAATCAAAGTCAAGCTTCCTATGTTATTAGTGGTATTACAGCAGAGAGCTGTTCTAATGGCGCAGAAAGTTGTACACAGACATATACGTTAAAATTACATTCTTATGCTGGTGATACTACTAAGGATTTTACAGTCGCTGTAGAAGATAATAATCATAACTGTGCATCAATAATTAATGAATCTGCTAGTGACTTTGGCGATGACAATGCTCACGCTACTGAAGTTTATTATAACTGTACGCAAGGTATTGATGGTTATTTAGCGGCTTATGATGCTGATATGTTCAAAATGAAGCTGGTAAACAATAACGGCGTTAAACAGGTGGTTACGGCAAAAGTTTACAAATATGATGCCGGCACCAATAGTTATAGCCAGCAAAGCCAGCTAACAATGAGCAGTGATAATGCTGTAGACGGCTACGTTTATTTTGGTCAATTAGCCAATGATGCTACAACAATGACATATAAAATAGAATTGACATATTCTACCAAAACAAATTAATCATATCATCTAAAAATACAAAACCACCTCATTTTTTAACCGGAATGGGGTGATTTTTGTTAATTTACTATTTTACTTGCCAGACGGAGTAAAAGTTGGTAGGATTTTGCCATGAGTCAAGAACACATTACGAAAATTTTGTCTGGTAAAGGCTTGGCGGCAAAAATTAGGCAAAATTTAAAATACCAGATTGCTAAAAGTAAAATACAGCCAGGATTAGCTGTAATTTTAGTTGGCCAAGATCCGGCCTCAGAGATGTATGTGCGTTTTAAATCCCAGGCTTCTAACGAAGTAGGCATGTATTTGGAAACTATTGAGCTACCGGAAGACGTTAGGGAAAAAAAACTTTTGAAAATTATTGAAAAGTTGAATAAAAATAAAAAAATTCACGGAATTTTAGTGCAACTGCCATTGCCTGCGCACATTGATGTGCCTTTAATTTTAGAAACCATTGATCCTATGAAAGATGTTGATGGTTTTAATCCGGAAAATGTTGGCTGGCTGTCTGCCGGCGCTCCGGAATTTATTCCCGCCACCACGCGAGGCATTTGGAGTTTGGTGCAGTCCACCAATATAACGGTGGCAGGAAAATATGTGGTTATGGTAGGAGCGAGCAATATTGTGGGCAAACCTACGGCGCAAATGTTTTTAAATCACGAAGCCACAGTTACTGTTTGTCATAAAAAAACCAAAGATTTGGCCGGTTTTACCAAAAAAGCCGATATTTTAATCAGCGCCACCGGCGTACCTCATTTAATTAAAGCCCACATGGTAAAGCCGGGAGCCATGGTGATTGATGTGGGAACGGCGCGTTTAAACGGCAAAACCGTAGGCGACGTGGATTTTGATCAAGTTAAAGAAAAGGCTTCTTATATTACGCCGGTTCCCGGAGGCGTGGGACCCATGACAGTAGCGTCGCTTTTGCAAAATACTTGGGACGCGATGTGTTTAATTGAGGATATAGAAAATTAAAATTATGTCTTTGCAAATAGGAATAGTCGGTTTGCCAAATGTGGGAAAATCTACGCTGTTTCAAGCCCTTACTCGCCAAGCGGTACCGGCGGAAAATTTTCCTTTTTGCACCATTGATCCCAACGTGGGGGTGGTGGCGGTGCCGGATGAACGCTTGGAAAAAATCGCTCCTTTGGTACACACGCAAAAAAAAGTGCCGACGATTATTGAATTTGTGGACATTGCCGGTTTGGTGGCGGGCGCGCACAAAGGTGAAGGACTGGGCAATCAGTTTTTACAACACATTCGCGAGGTAGATGCCATCGCAGAGGTAGTGCGTACTTTTAATGATCCGGATGTAATTCACGTGGCCGGTCAAGCCAACCCCCAAGATGATGTAGAAACCATTCATACGGAACTGTTGATGGCGGATTTACAAGTGGTAGAAAAATTGATTGTCAATGCTAACAAAAAAGCGCGCGGTCAAGATAAAAATGCCATTATTGAACTGGCAGTTTTAGAAAAAATGCAACAAGCGCTGAATAATGGGCAATTAGCCAATCAAGTGGTTTTAACCGCTAAAGAAGAAGAAATGGCCAAAGCGTGGAATTTATTAACCCAAAAACCATTTTTATTTGTAGCCAATTGTGATGAAAAAACCAAACTCACTGACTTATCTCCATTTTTGCAAAAGAAAAATCCGATTTTA
>MHKJ01000013.1:0-9336 GCA_001818355.1 Candidatus Kerfeldbacteria bacterium RIFOXYC2_FULL_38_9
TGGAGGCCGCGGTTATCGTTCCTCCTTTGCGCTTATGGGATATTGCCAACGGCATTTTATTGATAGAAACTGCCGGCGGTAAGATTACAGATTTTTCCGGTCAAGAATGGAATAGTTGTTCTCAAGGCTTGGTGGCCACCAACGGCCTTGTCCACCGCCAAATTTTAAATATTTTAAAAAAACACTCTAGATAATTACCGCGTTTTTGTTTTATTTGAAAAAGGTTGACAAAAATATTAACATATAGTAACATATACTCACATAGTTAATTTGTTACTACTTTTTATATTATGCCAATGAACAGATTTGATCAACGCTTGTTATTTAGTCCCGTAATTACAGCAAAAATATATAGTTTTATCGCTAAGATTGATGCAATTAAGGGGCAATGGAAAACAACGAATACATTATCACCACAAATGATTTCTCGTTTGAAAACGTCTGTTTTAATAACTTCTACAGGCGCATCTACAAGAATTGAGGGTTCAAAATTATCAGATATACAGATACAAGACTTATTAAGTAAAATAAAAATTAAAACCCTTAAAACGCGGGACGAGCAAGAAGTGGCTGGATATCTTGAATTACTAAAAAATATGTTTGACTCTTGGAAAAAATTACATTTTTCCGAAAGTCTTATTCTTGGTTTTCATAAAGAGTTATTAAAATATAGCGCCAAGGATGAACGGCATAAAGGCCATTATAAAATTGATTCCAATAGAGTTGAAGCAAGAAACGTTCAAGGAGAATTAGTTGGAATTGTTTTTGATCCAACAGCACCGTATTTAGTAAAAAAGGAAATGCAAGAATTGGTTGATTGGACACAAAAAAAATTGGCCACTCAGCAAACCCACCCTTTGTTGGTAGTGGCAAATTTTATTTTTGAATTTTTAGCTATTCATCCATTTACTGACGGCAATGGTCGCGCCAGCCGAATTTTGACCAATTTTTTATTGTTACAATCCGGGTATGAATACATTCCGTATATTTCTCATGAAAAAATTATCGAAGACAATAAAGCCGAGTATTATGTTGCCTTGAATAAAACACAAACTACCTGGAAGAAAAAAAAGGAAGATATTTCTGCCTGGGTTTTATTTTTATTGGAATGTATTTTAAAACAAAGCGAATTGGCTTTAAAGCTCATCATCCAAGAATCTGTGGAGGATTTTTTATCAATAAAACAATTGCAGGTATGGGAATTTGCCTTGTCGCACGAAACGTTCAAGCGCTCAGAGGTGATAGAAGGAACAAAATTAAAAGCTCGTACAGTTGAACAGGCTATCAAAAAATTATTAAACATGAATAAAATTAAAAAATTCGGCCAAGGAAAAGCAACAAGATATAAAGTAAGATAATAGACAAATTTTTCTTTTTGGACTCCCTAATGGTGCCCGGGGCGAGACTCGAACTCGCATGGATTGCTCCGGCAGATTTTAAGTCTGCTGTGTATACCGATTCCACCACCCGGGCTGATTAAATTCAACCTTGGTAGTATAGAAAAAAGTCCTAGAAAAATCAAGAGAAATACTGGACAAGATCTTATTTTCTGATAAAGTCAAGATATGAACAGAACTAAACAAATCGTAGAAAAATTATTACAATTGGCCGGAATTCAAATTAACGGCCATAATCCTTGGGATATTCAAGTACATGATGAACGTTTATATGCGCGCGTTTTAGCGCAAGGCTCTTTGGGTTTGGGAGAGGCTTATTTAGACGGTTGGTGGGATGTGCAACAATTAGATGAGTTTTTTAACCGAATTTTACAAGCCAGGCTGGATAAAAAAGTGAGGGGAGACTGGAAGATTATTTTGCAAGTAGTTTTGGCTTCTTTAGGAAATTTGCAAAATAAAAAAAGAGCTTATGACATTGGCAAACATCATTACGATTTAGGCAATGATTTATATGAAGCCATGCTTGATGAGCGCTTGGTTTATACTTGCGGTTATTGGAAAAAGGCCAAAACCCTAGCTGAGGCGCAAGAGGAAAAATTGGATTTAGTGTGCAAAAAACTTAATTTGCAAGCCGGACAAACCGTTTTAGATATTGGTTGCGGCTGGGGCAGTTTTGCTAAATTTGCCAGTCAAAAGTACGGCGCGCACGTAGTGGGGGTTACTGTTTCTCAAGAACAGATTGAGTTGGGTAAAAAAAATTGTGCTGGTTTGCCGGTAGAATTGCGGTATCAAGATTATCGGGATATTAAAAATGAAAAATTTGATCACATTGTTTCTTTGGGCATGTTTGAACACGTGGGTTATAAAAATTACCGCACTTATATGGAAATTGCCCGTCGTGTTTTAAAAGATTCCGGTTTGTTTTTATTACACACTATCGGCGGACTGCACTCTGTCAAAACTACAGACCCTTGGATTGCGAAGTATATTTTTCCCAACAGCATGTTGCCTTCTTTGAAACAGTTATCGGTAGCTATCGAGGGTTTGTTTGTCATGGAAGATTGGCACAGTTTTGGCGCGGATTATGACAAAACACTCATGATGTGGTTTCAGAATTTTGATCAACATTGGCAAAAATTAAAACATCAATACAGTGATCGTTTCTATCGCATGTGGAAATATTATTTATTATGTTGCGCCGGTTCTTTTCGTGCTCGTAAAAATCAATTATGGCAAATTGTCCTTTCTAAAAACGGTGTGGTTGGCGGATATCCTTCGGTGCGCTAATTTATGTGGCCCAAAAAAATTCAACAATTTATTCTAACCCAAAACCAGCCTAAATTCCGCACCAACCAGGCCATTGCCGCGTTTTGTAAATTCGGGGCAAAGAGTTTTGCCGATGTTCGGGTGTGGCCCAATGCCTTACGAGAAACAGCAGATAAAACCATTACTGCCATGTCTTTTGTCAAAACACAGATTTTTCAATCCAGAGATCGTAGCACTTATAAAGCAACTTTACAGCTGATAGACGGCTCTATGATAGAAACGGTTTTAATGAGCCCTAAACCCGGCGTCTATTCTGTTTGTATTTCCAGCCAAGTCGGCTGTGCCATGAATTGTGCTTTTTGCGCCACCGGCAAGATGGGTTTACAACGCAGTTTAACGGCAGAAGAAATTATTGACCAAGTGTTATTTTGGATTCAGTATAATCAGGAGCACCATCTTTTTGATCGTTTGCATAATATTGTTTATATGGGCATGGGCGAACCGTTGGCCAACTTAACTGCAGTGGAAGAAAGTTTGCGCATTTTAATTGATAGCCAGGCTTTTAATTTTTCCACCCGACATATTTCTGTATCAACCTCCGGGTTGGTACTGGGTATTGCGCATTTTGCCAAACATTGGCCGCAAATTAACTTAGCCGTTTCTTTGCACAACGCGATTGAGGATGAACGCACAGAACTGATGCCCATCAACAAAACCTATTCTTTAGTGAAACTGCAAAAGGCTTTACAAAATTATTTTCATTATGCCAATCGCAAAGTTTTTATTGAGTATATTTTATTAAAAGACCGCAACGATACAACACGTCACGCTAAGGCACTAATTGACTTTATCCAAAAAATAGACAAACCACAATTATTGCACGTTAATTTAATTATTTACAATGAAACTCAGGCCGGTTTTGCAGGCAGTAGCAAAGAAACGGCAACAGTCTTTATGCAGAAATTAAAACAAGCGCACATTTCTGTCACCATGCGCAAAAATATGGGGCGTGATATTAGCGGGGCTTGCGGACAACTGGCAGGAAAAAATCGTTAATAGCCATCAGTCTGCACAGGTTTATTGGCATTGCCAAAATCATTTTGCTGTTGTATGCTAGGCATACTTATGATCAATAGACATCAGAATTCAATATTAAAAAAAGTTGTGGCCACGAGTATTTTGCTAATTTTAGCTTTTTTTATGTATCATCAAACCCAAAATGCCCTCGCCCGATCACACATGAACATGAATATGGCAAATCAAGGCATGTATGATGTGAACGAATGCGCTAAAAGCTGTTTTTTGGCCATGTCCTTGGAAATAAAAAAAGTGTTTACCAACTACATTACAGATATTGATGTATTACTTGCTGGTTTTGTGGTTTTCTTAGGCGGTTTTTCTTTGGTGTTGCTTGTTATTGTTTACCAGTTACCACTTATTCGTCAACAATTATATTTTTCTCATCAACGATTTCGGCAAAGTTTTTTGTTGCCCTTGGTGGCCTTGTATCGTTGTGGAATTATTGCTCCCAAAATTTATTTAGCGTAAAAAATTGCTGAGAATACTTTTTCTCAGTCTTGGTTTTTTTAATTTCTTTAAATATTTTTACGTTATGAAAAAAAATAATTCTTCATATAATCAAACAACTTTTTACATTAAGGGCATGACTTGTACCAGTTGTGAAGTTTTGATTGAAAGAGCTTTGCAAAAAATACCCGGAGTGCAAAAAGTTCAAGTTAATCATAAAACCGGCCTTTGCCAAATTGAGCATGACGCCAACCAAAAACCGCAGTTGTCGACTATCCAAAAGAGCCTGGCTCAGCATCATTATATTGTTACTGAAGATCAAACAACAGACGATTTACAGACAGTACAGAATAAAAAGAGAAACTGGAAAGAAATTGGCGTTGCCGCGTTGATAGTATTAGCATTGTATCCTTTATTTAAAGTCATGGGTACTTTTTCCGGAAGCGCGGGACAAATTAGCGATTCTTTAACTTACGGAGCGATTTTTCTGATAGGCATAGTTGCCGCTCTTTCTTCTTGTATTGCGGTTGTGGGTGGATTCATTTTAAGTTTTTCTACCAAAATGCAAACTCTGCATCAAAATGCCACTCCTTGGCAAAAATTAAAACCGCACCTGTTGTTTAACGGTGGACGCTTGATTTCTTATTTTGTTTTAGGCGGTGTTGTAGGCGCGTTGGGCGGTGTGTTAACCCCCTCCTTGCGTTTAACCGGAGTGTTGACTATTTTGGTGGCAGTAGTGATGTTGTTGTTGGCCGTTGATATTTTAAAAATTTTTCAAGGCAGTCATTTTGTACCGAAAATGCCCAAATGGATCGGCCACAAGTTACACGGTTTGGCAGAAAGTAATCGTCCCGGAGTGCCCTTAATCTTAGGTGGTCTTACTTTTTTTCTGCCCTGTGGCTTTACTCAAGCCATGCAACTTTATGCTTTAACTACCGGCAGTTTTTGGCAGGGCGCGACTATTATGCTGGTGTTTGCTTTAGGAACAATGCCGGCGCTAATTTCCGTGGGTATTATTGCCAGCTTTTCCAAAGGTACATTTGCCCGTTATTTCACCTCCTTTTCCGGAGTTTTGGTTTTGCTCTTGGGAATCTATATGTTGAGCAACGGTTTGCATTTGCTTGGTGTTCAGCCCAGTGCCATTTTCGCCAAGCAGACAGCGGTTTCTCCGGTTACGGAAAACAGCAATACTGTGGTAGGCGACAAACAAATTGTTAATATGGCAGTTAACGATTTGGATTATAATCCCAGTAGTTTAACAGTCAAAGTGGGCATACCGGTAGAGTGGCACATTAACGCCGCCAATGCTTCTGGCTGTACATCAACCATTGCTTTGCCTAAAATGGGTATTTTTCAAAAACTGTCTTATACTCAAGACACCGTGATTACTTTTACCCCAACCACTTTGGGCGTTCTGCCATTTACGTGTGGCATGGGTATGGCCAGCGGTCGTTTTCAAGTGGTAGAATAAAAAACTAATTATCTTTTTATGAAAACTGAACAATTTCAAGTTAAAGGTATGACTTGTGCTTCTTGTGCGGCTGTGATTGAGAGCTTATTGAAAGAAATAGCAGGAGTTTCTGTAGTAGAAGTAAATGTGGCCACTGAACAAGCTCGTCTTGTTTATGATCCACAACAAGTTACCCTAGAGCAGATGAATGAGATTTTAAAAGGCCATAATTATCAACTTGTCTCTTTTAAAAATACAGATAGTTTGCACAGTGCCAAAAAAGAAGAATTGGACAAATTAAAACCTAAAATATATCTTGCTTTACCCAGCGCTTTGTTGGTTTTTTCCCTGATGATTATCAGCATAGTGGCGCGTTTTTGGAATTTGGAATTATTGATGGATGTTTATTGGTGGAAAATTATCCAATTTTTCTTAGCCACAGCAGTGTTGTTTTGGAGTGGTGATCGGTTTTTGGCAGGTATTATGAGATTTATCAAAAATCGAACAGCCGACATGAATACTTTAGTGGGCATTGGCACTGTAGTTGCTTATTTTTATAGTGCTTTTATTCTGTGGTTTCCCAAAGGACAAGAGGTTTTGCATTTGGCGCCCACTTTATATTTTGATGCCACTATTGTGGTTATTGGCTTTGTGCTGTTTGGTAAATTTTTAGAAATTCGATCTAAGTTAAAAACCGGCGCCGCTATTGAGGCGTTATTGCATCTTCAGGCAAGCATTGCTCATGTTAAGAGAGGCGAGGAGATAATAGACATTCCTCTTGATCAGGTAAAAATTGGAGATGTTTGTGTGATTAAGGCTGGAGAAAAAATACCCGTGGACGGCGTAGTGCTGGCAGGCTCAACTCACCTTGATGAGTCGATGATTACCGGAGAAAGCAAACCAGTCACCCGCACTGTAGGCGACCAAGTTATTGGTTCCACGGTTAATACCCAGGGAGTAATCATGATTAAGGCCGAACACGTGGGACAAGAAACAGTTTTGGCTCGCATTATTACGATGGTGCAGAAAGCGCAAGGATCAAAAGCTAAAATTCAAAAATTAGCCGATCGTTTGTCTGCTTATTTTGTGCCCACGGTTTTGGTGTTAGCGGCGGTTAGTGCGGTATTATGGCTGACCATAGGTAGTTATTTTTTATCTTTACCCACAGCCTTACCGTTGGCCATTACCGCTTTGGTAGGAATATTGGTTATCGCCTGTCCTTGTGCTTTGGGTTTGGCTACACCCACTGCCATTATTGTGGCTTCCGGCACGGCCGCTCGTCAGGGTATTTTGGTAAAAAATGCCCAGAGCTTGGAAATGGGTCATAATATAGATACGGTTGTTTTTGACAAAACCGGAACCCTGACAGAAGGAAAATTTCAGGTAACAGATATAGTGGTGGCTGATAACATTAAGCTTTCCTCCCACGAACTTTTACAAAAGGTAGCAACCATAGAACAATTTTCCGAACATCCTATTGGAGTGGCTATTGTCAATTATGCTAAGGAAAAGGGCTATCCAGCACAAACAGGACAAGCAGTTGAAACCATTGCCGGACAAGGAGTTGTGGGAGAAATAGAAAATCAACAATGGAGCATTGGCACCAAGCGCTTGTTACAAAAGCAACAGGTTTTATTAACTGAAGGGTTAGAAAAAAAAGCTATAGCCTTATCTCAGGAAAGTAAAACTGTTATTTTTGTAGCTCAAGGAAAACAAGCGGTGGGCATCTTAGCTTTGGCGGATAAAATAAAACCGCAAGCTAAGAAAGCGATAGCGCAGTTGACTAAACTGGGAATTACGGTGGTAATGATGACCGGAGATAATCAAAAAACCGCAGACACTATTGCCCAAGAAGCTGGTATTACCACCGTGTTTTCCGAAGTGCGTCCAGAATACAAAGCAGAACAAGTGCAAAAATTACAAAAACAAGGCAAAATAGTGGCTATGGTTGGCGACGGCATCAACGATGCGCCAGCTTTGGTAACCGCTGATTTGGGCATAGCCGTCAGCACCGGCACAGACGTGGCCATAGAATCCGCGGACATTACCCTGCTCCACGGCGATTTGACTAAAGTTTATCAAGCCCTTAAGTTATCTCAACGCACCTTGCGCATTATTAAACAAAATTTGTTTTGGGCTTTCATCTACAATGTTGTTGGCATTCCTTTAGCCGCCGGCTTGTTTTATCCGTTATGGGGAGTGATGTTGAATCCGGTTTTTGCCGGTATGGCTATGGCCTTTAGTTCTGTTTCGGTTTTAGCCAATTCTTTGCGTTTGCGGAGGTTATAAAAACGGTTTTAGTCTTGCACAAAAAAAACAAGGCAGTATAATAAGAGTATGTCTAATCAAAATATGTTCAGTCGTAAAATTAAAGATTTAGCCAGAACGGATATTGAATATACAGAAGATTTTTTTCGTCGTGCTTTTGGTGAAGAATCTGCCACCACCACCACCTTAAGACAATCAGCTAAATCTGGCCATCGCGATATTTCGCATCAATTGCAAGAAGGCGATGACATTGACGAAAGCTGGCTCACGGAAGCGGTTAATTTCGACGGTCAGTTGGCGGTGGACGTTTTTCAAACCGAAAAAGAAATTGTTATTGTTTCGGCTGTGGCCGGGGTGCGCTCTGAAGATTTGGATGTTAGTATGAATGGCGACATGCTCACTATCCGCGGAGTCAGAAGAAATAAACTGGACGAAGTGAGTAATGATGATTATTTTATGCGAGAATGTTTTTGGGGCGGTTTTTCTCGTTCTATTATTTTACCGGCAGATATCGTGCATGACAGCATTAAGGCTTCTTTAGAAAACGGAGTTTTAACTATTCGTTTACCAAAGTCTGATAAACCGCGCAATGGTAAAATTCGTGTAGTAGCAATAGGCGCTGATTATTAATGTGAGGGTGGTTAAAATTTTTAATCCTTAATGAGGATTGCGGTGTTTTTATGAAAGAAAAAATTTCTCAAAAATCTTGGAGTAAAAAAAAGAAAATAATTTTTTCAGTAATTTTAATTTTGGGCTTATTCCTGTTCTTATTAACCATCAGCTTGGCGGGATATTTTTATTTTTTAAATAAATATGAAAATCGTTTTTATCCGGGTGTAATTGTTAATAATATTGATCTCTCTGGTTTAACTTACATGGAAGCTTTTAATATTTTTGATGCAAAAACCACTAAACTGAAGACAAACGGCTTGTCCATATCTTATCTTGATCCTAAAAGTGATAATCAAGAACCAACTGTTCAAGTTGTGTTACCAATTCAGCCGCCCCAAACAGTAGACGGAGCAGAACAGGAGATTTATAAAATTGATTTTGCCACAGCCCTAACTCAAGCCTTTGCCATTGGTCGAGCAGGAAGTTCTTTGGAACAAGCAAAAATTCAATATTGGACTTTTAGACGCCAAAAAAATATTGATATTGCTTATCAATTTAATCAAGTGGCAGAAACAGAAAATTTAAAAGAGGTTTTTGGTAAATACGAAACCCCCGCCGTTAATGCCAACATTGCTATTGATGACCGTGGTGAGATTTCTTTAGTTGCTGAAATTTCTGGGCTCAAGTTTAACTATGATGATATTGTCAAACAGATATCGCAACAATTAGCCCGGTTAGACAATACCGGCATAGAGATTTTTTTAGAAACTGATTATCCAAAATTAACCGTGGCTGAGGTGCAAGAAAGTCTTGCTT
>MHKJ01000013.1:9431-11335 GCA_001818355.1 Candidatus Kerfeldbacteria bacterium RIFOXYC2_FULL_38_9
TTTTCTTCAGGAGAATTTAATATTGATCCTCAGAAATTGAGCACCTCTCTAGTCGAGGCAAAAGAAGTGATTAACACTGAAGTCAAAGAAGCGCGCTGGCAAGTGGAAACCAATGAGCAAGGAGATGTGCAAAATCTCAACGAAAGACAAGCGGCTGAAGACGGCCGGGAAATCAATATGAAAAAAACCGCCCAAGCTGTTCACAATTGGTTATTGAACACTTATCTTTCTGCTTACAGTGAAAAAAAACCTATAGCTTTAGTAGTAGATATTACTAAACCAAAATTTTCTCCGGAAAATGTTGCGGAATTAGGCATTAAAAATTTACTTGGTACCGGCTATTCCAATATGGCGGGTAGTCCGGTTAATAGACAACATAATATTGCCCGCGGAGTAGAATTGCTTAACGGCTTGTTGGTTGCGCCGCAAGAACAGTTTTGTTTAAACAAAGCACTCAAGCCTTATACTATAGAAAACGGCTATTTGTCAGAATTGGTTATTGCCGGCAATGAAACCAAACCGGAGGTGGGCGGTGGATTGTGCCAAGTTGGCACCACTAGCTTTCGGGCGGCTTTAAGTTCTGGTGTAAATATTACAGAAAGACAAAATCATTCTTATCAAGTTTCTTATTATAGTGATCCACGCAATGGCAAACCAGGAACCGATGCCACCATTTATGATCCCTGGCCGGATTTTTGTTTTATCAATGATACTTCAGCTTACATTTTAATGCAGACTCGTTTAGAAGGAACGGCTTTATACTTTGATTACTGGGGCACCAATGATGGTCGCAAAGCCAGTTACACCGAGCCCGTAACTTATAATTGGGTGGCGCCACCGCCTACTAAAGAAATACCCACTCCTGATTTAGCCCCTTCCCAAAAGCGCTGTACAGAATCGGCCCACGCGGGAATTACAGCTTCTTTTGTTTATCATATAGACTATGCTGACGGCACTACTTATGAAAAAGAATATGTTTCAGTTTATAAACCCTGGCAAGCGGTTTGTCAGGTAGGAGAAGAGCCCAAACCGGAGAATAAAAAGAAAAATTAAAAAATGCTCCACATTACGCAGCAGGCAAGAGAATGTATTCAGGGCAGATTCGAGCCAAGGCCTGAATTTACCATGTGATACCTTCCCATGCTTGTCGTGCCTGCTACGTAATAAAGAGCACCTTAATCATCATTAACAATGACGACCCAGTAGTGTAACACGGTTTTTTGTTTTTGTCAAGACTAAGAAATGGAAGGAGTGGAAAAAATGTGGAAAATTTGCTAAAATAGGCTAAATTAACGTCTTTTTACTACTAAAACATTAGGAATAGGAACATAACTATTTAAGTTTTCTGGATTTTTTTGAGTGTTGGCAATTAAACCGCTAGACGATCCTCCGTCCAGATTTATTACATTTTTCCAATTCACCGGAACTTTACTAAGCTCCAGACTTAGTTCATATAAAGTTTGGCTTTCCTCAGGCAAAATTCCCAAATAAAAATTATCTTCTTGGTCTGTACCTATAAAAGTCCGTCTGGCAATTTGTCCGCTGTCTTCTTTGATATTTGGTTTACTATTTTTTATTAAAAAGGGATAAGCCTGAGCCGCTTCTTTAACAAAATTAGGATCAAATTTATCTTTTTTGGTATCAATAATTTTGACTGTTGGCGCCAATTCTATAACTCCGCTCTTGTTTGGATCAAATTGATTGTTACCTATTTTTTTATTCTCGACAATCAACATACCGGCTGGCGCATTATCTTCTAAAAAATAAACACCATTGATCAACAAAAGGGGGTGTTGTAAATTTTCATCCCAATCCGTTAAAAAGAGCGCTTCCTCACTATGTTTAAACTGAAAAGAAAATTTGTCCGGAGTTAATTTATAAATAATTATTTTTGCTCGCGTATT
>MHKJ01000013.1:11638-12169 GCA_001818355.1 Candidatus Kerfeldbacteria bacterium RIFOXYC2_FULL_38_9
AGTGTGAAAGATGCGTTTCGGATGCGATTAAAACCGGTTACCGTCTGATTGACACCGCAGCTTCCTATGGCAACGAAGAGGCTGTCGGTAAAGCCATACAAAGAAGCGCCATCGTAAGAGAAGAACTCTTTGTGACCACCAAACTGTGGATTCAGGACACCGGTTATGAACTCACCAAGCGGGCTTTCCAACGGTCATTGGACAGGCTCAAATTGGATTACCTCGATTTGTATCTGATCCACCAGCCTTACGGCGACGTTTACGGCGCATGGCGGGCGATGCAAGAATTGTATCAGGAGGGGCTCATTAGAGCTATCGGCGTTAGTAATTTTGCGCCTGACCGGGTTATGGACCTCATCATTCACAACGAAGTGGTTCCGGCTGTTAATCAGATCGAAACCCATCCTTTCCATCAGCAGATCGAAACCCAGAAGTTCCTAGAAGAAAACAAGGTTCAGATCGAATCGTGGGGACCGTTTGCCGAAGGCAAGAACAACATTTTCCACAACGACGTTTTGTTGTCCATGGCCG
>MHKJ01000014.1:0-4612 GCA_001818355.1 Candidatus Kerfeldbacteria bacterium RIFOXYC2_FULL_38_9
AACTCAACATCATTTGCGTTTGGCTTTGGAGGGAGTGTTTCATATTGGTACTCATATTTTGTCCCGTTTGCCGGGCGGACGGACAGTAGAGTATGGTGAAATTGCCAAAAAATTAGGCGATTTTAAAATTGTGGAACGTGATTTTGCCGATCAACACTTATTGCCCATGGCTAAAATGCGTAATTTATTAGTTCATCAATATGCTCAGATTGACCCGGAAAGACTCTATAAAATTATTCATGAAAACATTCGTGACATTGAACATTTTTTACAAGCTGTCAAAGTCGTTATTGAACAACCAGAAAAATTTGGGTTAACCTTGCAATAAAGAAGTAGAGAATAAAAAAAACCACATCTTTTGAAATTTTGCGGCAACAAGTAAATAAGTAAAAAAAGAGGCCGAGCAGACGTTCTCTTGTGGAGATTGTCTGCGTGGCCCTTTTGACGATATGCCCTCTAAGGAGCGATCGCCAAGTAGAGGAATTTTTTTTTCTCCCCAGTGTGGCAAAATGGATTGCCCGCGACACACATCTCGTCGCGTCTGTAGAACACTACCGGAGCTGGGCTCCGGTAGTCGTAGCAAAAACACCGCCATTCATCCTCCGTTGGGGGTCGTAGACTCCGACGTTCCATTTCCTTCCGTAGTTTTTCTCGGGGAACAAAATGGTCAGACGGGGTATCAAAATCATCCTCTTCCAAAAAAACGTACATATTTCCTCTCCTTTTTTGTTCTCCCGGAAATGAGAGAACAACACACCATAGCCTTATATTTCTCTATTGACAAAAAAATTAAACATGATATTATATTTTTGATAAAAAATAGTAAAAAAATTGTTTTACTTTAGCAAAATACTATAAAAAATAGTTGTCTAAAAACATCAACATGATGATAGAAGAACTACAACAATACGGGCTCACAGATAAAGAAGCAGAGGCGTATCTTGCCCTTCTTGAACTTGGACAATCTTCTATTTTGCAATTATCCAGTAAAACAAAAATCAATCGTACAACGCTGTATTACACCATCGAAAATCTTTTGCTGAAACGGTTCTTGAGCCAGTCAAAAAAAGGGAAACAAACAGTGTATGTTGCTGAGCACCCTGAAACAATCAAGCAGCTCTTTAAAGAAAAATTCAAAAAATTCGATACGTTGCTTCCGGAATTAATAACCCTTATGAATACAGACGCAGTAAAACCGGTGCTTAAATATTACGAGGGGATTGAAGGCGTGAAAAATGTGTATCGCACGTCACTTAAAGCCCGCGAAAATGAATTAAAAGCATTTGTTGGTGTGGAGTCATTACAATTACGAGATAAAAGTTTGATGTATTTTTTGAAAAAAGAATATATACCTGCGCGAAAGAAGAATAATAAATTGGCAAAGTTAGTTATTCCAGACAATACATTAGGAATAGAATTTCACAACAGAGACCGGCAAGAATTTCGGGAATCACGCCTTCTTCCTGCATCAACCTATAATTTTGAATGTGAAATTATGTGTTACGATAATGTGGTTTCCATGATTTCATATCACACACATGAAGTGTTTGCTGTGAGTATTGAAAGTCAACCCATTGCCAATACCATGAAAATGATTTGGAAGTTAGCTTGGAATAGTGGAAGATAATGAAAGCTTGACTTCGCGATCACAAACAGATGTATCACTTTTGAGTATTGCAAATGCCCTGGTGGAAAATTCATATGTCAGTTTTGCGTATGCGTTAAATTATTATCAGATGTTTGATCAATACAGTACGATTATAGTCAGTGTGAGCAAAAAAGAAAGTAAAAAATATATATTTGATAATCACACATTTAAATATGCAAAAGTTAAAGCATCCTTCTATTTTGGTTTTAAAGAAATTAGGATCGATGGTCAGGCAGTTCATATTGCTGAAGCAGAAAAAGCGTTGCTTGATTATTTATATTTAGATACCAGTTTTTCTAGTGCAAGTTTAGTATTTGAAAAACTTCGAGACCATCATCAATATCTTGATTTGAAAAAACTGCAAGAGTATACTCTTTTATGCGGAATAACCGTTACCCGTAAAATTGGTTTTTTGCTAGACCAGTTACAACTGGATTCAAAACTATTACATGAAAGCGTGAAACAGAACCGTGGGGCTTCCCGATTCACAGCTGATTCTCAATTATTTAATGCAAAATGGCGCATCTATTATGACGATCGAATTATTGGATAAATTAAAATTACGTTTAGTGAATATGCTTGCGAGTTTGTTAGGTGCTTTTAAAAAGAAATAATTGCACGTCGGTATGGTTTTAAACCGTATTACATAATAAAATCTAAATAATTATTTTTTCTAATCACGTCATACTTGGCTTCCGGATAGTTAACGCGCCAGGCGGGTGGTATTTTGGGTGTTTTGTGAGTATTCCATTTTATTTCATATCCATGCAACTGTCCCCCTTGTTCTTCAACCCAGTCGATTTCTTGTTGATCATAGGTTCGCCAAAAATAATTGTGCGCATGAGGGCCAATATATTCTTGTCGTTTTATTCGTTCCACAACGACGTAGTTTTCCCATATCATTCCTATGTCATTGCGTAATTGCAGTGCGTTATAATTATCAATAACCGCATTGCGCACGCCGATGTCATAAAAATAATATCGTGAACTTTTACTTACTTCTTTACGCAAATTACGACTGAAACCCCCAACACGAAAAATAACAAAAGCTTTCTCTAACAAATCTAGATACCGTTCAACAGTGTGTTTACTTAAATCAAGCTGTCGGCCTAATTCCGGCATTGATACTTCATGACCAATTTGAAAAGCCAGTAACTGTAATAAACGGAGCAATTTATCACTATGACGTAAACCGTCTAATTCAAGAATATCTTTGTATAGGTTTGAGTTCACCAGTTCACGTAAATAATATTCACGTTCTTCATTGCTTTCCATAGTCACTACTTCAGGGTAGCTACCATATAATAACCGTTGTTCTAGGCGAGCCTGTGTTTGAGAAGTGTGCTCAGTTGATTGTATTTCTAATTGTGCGAGCGGAAATAAACGCAAAGTGTATTTCCGGCCGGTCAATGGTTCACCAACTTGATTTGCTAAATCAAACGAAGCTGACCCAGTCGCAATGACCGTGATGTGTGGAATATGATCAACAATCAATTTTAGGTTCAGACCAATTTGGGGTATTTTTTGAGCTTCATCAATAACAAGGAGGCGATGCGCACCAACAAAGGCTTTTAATTGTTCAATGGATTGGCTGGATAATGATTCTCGAATTGTAATATCTTCTCCTGTGACAAATAGGTGATTATTTTTGTATTCTTTCAGAAATTCTTGAATTAAGGTTGTTTTGCCACACCGGCGTGGGCCGTAAATAACGAATACTTTGCCTGGTTTGATCCATTTTTTGAGATTATCAAGCTGTTTTTGTCTAATATACATAATTTATATAAATAAGGGCAGTTAATATCCTTTATTATATATAATTATTCATATTTTGTCTAATTTGAAACAAGTTGAAACAAGTTAATAATTTAAAATACGATAGAATTATGCATGTACTGCGTACAAGCAAACACCCATTAGCCGCAGACAGTGAAAAAAAAGAAGCAGGGTACGAAGTGTCGAATGCACAATCTTTCTGGTGGAATCGTATACATCAATACCGATAACACGCTGTATCGGTTGTATCATACTGATAACCAATCAATTAAAAATAAAACTTGACGTTATTTTTAATAGTTGTACAGTAGGTGTAAGTTTTTTTGTAATTTTAAAAATTAATACCAAACCTATGGCCAAACACATCGTTTTGGCGGGTAACAAGAGGAGGGTTGCTCACCTGATTATTTTATTAGTCAGCCTGCTGTTTTTGGGAAAAGCCCATACAGTCATGGCGGCTAGTCCAACAGTGGTTTTCAAGAATGTTATGATCCCAGTCAGCCTTCCTCATCATAGGGGTAATTTTTTAATGCAAGTGCGCGTGGCCAAAAATCCTTTGGCGGCGCCAACAGCTACTAAGTATGCCGTGTTGGTTCATGGTTATACCGGTGGTCCGGAAATTTGGGATAATTTTATTACCACTTGGAGTGCATCTCCGGAAGCGGAGCAGATTGCTGGTTTTATTATACCGGCTTTACCCGGGCATGATAAAAGCACCAAGCCGCGCGACGTGGTTTATGGCGCTTTGACCATGGATGATTATGCCGGGGCTATTATTGCGGTACTGGATAAAGTAAATGATCCTGAGGGTGGAGATTATTATCCAACGAAAATTTTAGTTGGCCACAGTATGGGCGGCATGTTATTGCCGATTATTGAAGATCATTTAATCACTGAACGTAATCAAACCTTGATGCAAAATTACGGAATTACTGGAATTTTAGACATCGCGCCAGTACCAACCGAGGATACAGCCTGGAGCTACGCCGAAGGACCAACCGGCAGTAATTTTCTTAGTCCTTTATTGATGCAATTGATTCAGTATGTTAATTGGAAGCGTGGTGTGGTTGAATTTTCTGATGCGACCGCTATCAGCATGTGGTACACCGGCGCTAATGGCATTACAAGCACCGCGCCCACCGTTGAGCAAATAAGTGCGTTTAATTTTCCCGAGCCTTTGCGCGTGTC